>JBATLS010000081.1:0-5385 GCA_049289435.1 Saprospiraceae bacterium
CAGAAATAATAGAAGGTGGCACTCCCGGTCCAGGTGTGGTCATCTGACCCGTGTAGTACAAATTTGATACTTTTTTGTTTCGCAATTTTGGTTTTAAAAATGCTGTCTGTCGCAATGTATTGGCCAAACCATAGGCATTTCCCTTATATGCATGGTAATCAGCTACAAAATCATTGACACAATATGATCTTTTATACAGGATATGCCCCCGGTAATCCACCCCAGTCAATGCCAATATTCTGTCGCATATGATATCAAAATACTTATTTCTCAGTGACTCATTGTCTTCAATTCCGGGTGCAAGTGGCATTAGGATAAATACATTTTCCTTACCCTCTGGGGCAATAGTCTGATCAGTCTTTGATGGACAGCATATATAAAACAACGGATCTGAAGGCCAGCATGGTTCAGTATAAATTTCATGAGCATGTTGAGCAAAATCTTTATCAAAAAATAGGTTGTGGTGCTGTATGCCTTCCAGCTTTATATCAAGTCCCAGATAAAACAATAATGAACTGGGTGCCATCGTCCTGGATTGCCAATAAGCTTCAGTATAATTTCTATATTCGGGAGACAGCAGTTTTTGGTCAACATGATGATAATCAGCAGACGCTACCACATAATCAAAAGTAAAATCACCTTGGCTGGTCGAAAGGGCATGTGCCAATCCGTTTTTTACATGGATGTGATCTACGCCTGCATTTGTAATAAATTTTACTCCATTTTCTCTGGCCACAGCAACAAACCCATCGATGACTTTGGACATACCGCCCATAGGATACCAGGTGCCCAATTTTATATCTGCATAGTTCATCAGGCTGTAAAGTGCGGGTGTATTCTCAGACGTAGCTCCCAAAAACAATACAGGAAATTTTAGAATATTTCTGATCTTTTCATTTTTGAATAAAGCATCTATCTGGGAAGAAATGGATGATAACATTTGCAATTTGAACAAGCTACTCACTACCCTCATATCCGCAAACTCCATGATGGTGTGTCCCGGCTTCCACACAAACTCTGACATACCTACCCGATACTTGTACGCTGCATCGCTTAAGAAGGCATCCAACTTTGATCCACTTCCCGGCTCTAAAGAATCAAACAAAGCTTTCAGCTCATCATAATTGGCAGGCATTTTTACGCTGTCACCAGGTCCAAACACCACCTCATAGGATGGATCCAATCGCAATAATTGATAATAATCAGCGACCGACTTACCAAAGTTTTCAAAAAACTGTTCAAACACCTCTGGCATCCAGTACCACGATGGGCCCATGTCAAAGGTAAAACCTTGCTCCCGGAAGATTCTTGCCCGTCCTCCCAGCTCGCTGTTTTTTTCCAGAACGGTCACATCGTATCCAGCTTTGGCCAGACTAGCGGCTGCTGACAATCCTGAAAACCCTGAACCTATGACACCCACTTTTTTCACTTTAAGGTATTTTTTTTGGTTGGATAAATAAACACCAAACATAGTCAATAATAAAAAGTTGCTATAGATAGGAGAACGACTGAACATCAACTTTGATATTCTGCAGGACAAGTCTTGTTTAATGGATACTATTTTTTGCCTTGCCAGCGCAAGTTTGCAACTTGTTCCTGCCTGCTTACGGAGTCAGGCAGGCCTAAAGATCATTCGAAAGTCGCAGGTTCAGTCCCTATCCAGTCTCCCAAATCAATCCTAATCTTCACTGAAACTTCATCCTCCGCACTTCATTGGTGACTACATTGCGATAGGCATTGGTCAGCTCATCGGCCATGTGGCTATCAGGAGGAAACAATTCTAAAAATCCGTCCATTTTCTTTTTGCTGGCTGCTGTAAGTGCTCGCTCATCCCCTAAAAATCTACACCCATACCCTACGAAGTCATTAAATACATTGACAGGCACGGTTTTGATTTTTTCTCTCGTGCGATTGTCAAAAATATGGATGGCACCATTCAGTTCCGCTTTCTTCTCTCTGAATACTTCGATCACTTCGGCTTTGACCCTTTCATAGACTTCCTTTTCCACCCAGACATCTACGCTGTCTCTGCGCTCCTTGACCTTGTCTTTCCTGATCAGGATTTCACTGGATTCTACATACGAGTTGCTTCTTTCTCTCTCGGGGCTAAATGCCATGTTGAGCAGTTCCATCTCCACGATGTAATCTGCGGTATTTTTGGCTTTGTCATCCACTGTAAATTGCTGCCACAAGCTATTGAGATGAGAAAAAGATGCGCTCAAGAGACTGCGCTCTATATAACTGCTTTGAAAATCAGCAGAGTTATTGCGCACATCAAAATAAATGACGGACAAACCCAAATCCAGTGCTTTTTCTTTCAATGCCTCGGTATCCCGGTAGGACTTTTTGTAAATATCTATCTTTTTGAGATCTTCATAAGCTACTCTGGCGTCCAATCTGTTGCCGGTTTTCTCGGACTTGTCCAGGAGTGACTTAGCATTTTGATAATAATAAGCACACACATTATCTTCAGCTTGATGGATCTCAGTTGTATAATCTTTCACTTCTATAACCGCTCTGTATCTGTCCTCACTGACCAATGGCAATAGTGGATCGATCTGCTCTTGTCTGCGCTCTATGGCTTTGTAGCTTTGGAGCACTTTGGCCCAGTTTTCTGGTTTGGCAGATGGATTCAATTTTTCTATCTCCTTCAGCGCATTAGCATTGAGTTTGTTATACGCCTTTTCGAGGGCTTTGACATATTCTGTCTTTTTATTTTTCTCTCCTTGCAGCTTGGAGATGCTGTATGAAAACGCACGATCATAGTCGCCTTGTTCGACCATTTTGCCGACTGACTTACACGCAGCGATAGATACCAATAAAACGATGGTGTACATTAAATTTTTCATGCGGTTGATTTTTGTGGTTTTGAATACTAAGCTTCATTTAAAAGACTAATTATTCCTTACAAAAGTAAATAATAGCTATCATTTTTATATATTATTTAACGGAATTCATTTTTGACCATAGTGGTTCAGCATGATAAATTCATAAAATGCCACGAAAACTCTAAGGCTCTAAAATTCACAAAAAAAGATAGCCAGTTTCCTAAACTACTTGATTCTTAGTGTTTTTGTGCCTTGGTGGCAAAATTGTACTTTCCCAAAAGCATTCAATAATTGATCATTTTTATCATAAAATATATTAATAACTAAAAATTGCTAAATCTTTGATTATGTCTTATTTACAACCACTATGTCGAAATTTTCAGGTGACTTTTAGCACAAAAAGTTGTACAATTACAATAATTAATTTAACTTAGAGTTTAATTTTTAAAATAGCTCGTTATGGCCAAATATATGTGCATGGACACATTGAAATTTTTACTCTTTGATGTCCACAATATCAATGAACTTAAAGAATACGCTCGATTTGCTGAATATGATGAAGATACGATCAATATCTTACTCGACTCAGCCAAGTCCTGGGCAGATCAGGATTACTACCCTTACTACAGAGAAATGGACGAAAAACCGGCATATTATAAGGACGGTAAGGTACATTCGCATCCGATACTCAAAAAAATATTCAGTCATGCAGGAGAAAACGGATGGTTGGGCACTTATTTTGACCATGAAGATGGTGGTATGCAGATGCCTCATATCCTGGCCAATGCCACCAACCACATCTTCGAGTCTGCCAACAATCATATCCCGGGATATATTGGTCTGACCAATGGGGCGGCACATCTGATCGCCACTTTCGGCACTCAAGAACTCAAAAAGACTTTCATCCCACCTATGCTGGCCGGAAAGTGGGGCGGCACCATGGCATTGACAGAGCCACAGTCTGGGAGTTCGCTATCTGATATAGTCACATCTGCTTCTCCAACGGAACAAGAACATTATCTCGTCAAAGGTCAAAAGATATTTATCTCAGGTGGTGATCATGAAGCAGTAGATAATTTTGTCCACCTCACCCTCGTACGGATCGATGGCGCTCCATCAGGTACCAAAGGTATATCTCTGATGGTAGTACCTAAATATCGGATAGACAGTGATGGAAATATGGTTGACAATCATGTACACGCAGTAGCAGATTTTCAAAAAATGGGTCAACGAGGGTATAGCACCGTCCACCTCGTATATGGCGAGCAAAACGAGTGCCATGGCTACTTAGTAGGCAAACCACACAAAGGGCTGAAGTATATGTTTCAAATGATGAATGGTGCACGCATAGACGTAGGTATGACTGCTGCTTCTACAGCTACAGCAGCGTATTACACCTCTCTCCAATATGCCAAAGAAAGACCTCAAGGCAAGAGATTGATGAATTCGGACAAAACCGACACCTCAGAAGGCCAAACGCTGATCATCAACCATCCGGACGTGAGAAGGATGCTGTTGTTACAAAAAGCCATCGTAGAAGGGGCTCTGAGTCTCCTCATAGAGTGCTCCAAACACAGCGATATTGCCCATTGTGATGTAGGTGAAAAAAAAGAAAATCACCATCTTTTGCTTGAATTATTGACCCCTGTTGCAAAGACATATCCATCTGAATTGGGTCGTATAGCCATCAATAATGGCCTTCAAGTACTCGGGGGATATGGATATTGTATGGATTTTCCACTACAACAATATCTCAGAGATATCCGGATCAGGGCCATCTATGAAGGTACTACAGGCATTCAATCACTGGATTTGCTTGGCAGGAAGATACCTATGAACAATGGTAAAGCATTGCAATTATTGACAGAGATGATGAATGATACCATATTGGAATGCAAAAAACACCAGTCCTTATCATCCTATGCAGTTGTTTTGGAATCAAAGATTAATGAAATACAAAAGGTATTGTCATATCTTATGTCGTATGCTATGAAAGGTGATAACGAAAATTACCTGGCAGATGCTACTATATTTATGGAAATGGCCGCCAATACCATCATAGGATATCAATGGTTGAAAATGGGACTGGCAGCCCAAATAGCCTTGGATAAAGGTGATAATACTTATGAAAAGGAATTTTATGATGCAAAATTACATACCATGAAATTCTATTTTAAATATGAATTACCTAAAACTATAGCTTGTATGGAAACAATCATGCATGGAGATAAGTTAACATTGGTAGACGAAAACAAAGAATTAATTTTTTAATATTAAATACTAAACACAACAACATGAGTTTTGAATCAATCTTGTCAGCAGTAAGTGCACAAGCAGCCAATGTAGCCCCTTTTGGCGCAAAAATGAAATTTGTATTAGGCGACAATATCATCTTGATAGATGGGAGCGGAGATACCAATATAGTCTCACAAAGTGATGAAGAATCGGCGTGTACCATCACTACAGACGAAGATACGTTTATGAAGCTCAAAAACGGAGATCTCAACCCAATGATGGCAGTCATGTCTGGTAAGGTAAAGATCAAAGGAGACATGGG
>JBATLS010000082.1:0-7294 GCA_049289435.1 Saprospiraceae bacterium
TAGATGGTGTATTCGATGTTTTGGTTTCTGAATTTATTCTTTTTAGGTATCGTCAGGTATTTTGAGATGCTGATTTCATTTCCACTGACATTGATATCGTTAGAGATAAAGATGGCATTCTCCTGAGCTTCATTAGTGTTTGAGCCACGTGATGATATTTTTTTTACTATGTGCACCAGGTCATCTTTAGATTTCTCTATTTTGACTTTTACAGCTTTTATGGCCCATTGGTCATTTTTTTGTGTGAAGAAGTCTCCAAGATGCACACCCATTGCATGATCCAGGTTTTCTTCGGGCATGTTGATCAGTATGTCGTTACTTTCTATATTGTAATCGGTGGTAGAATTGATATCAAACATCTGACTATAGGATTTAACTGTACTCATAGCCGAAAACGAGGTAATAAATATAGAAAGAAACCACATCGTCCAAAATCCTGTCTTGATGTTTTTGTGCACTTTGTATCCAAATGCAATTCTGGCTATCATCAGCATAATACCAAGCATAGGTAGGCCAATGGTAAAAAATAAGGATACAAAGCCCAAATAGGATACAAAATAAGAACTCGGACCCATCGAAACAATGTAAGGAGCCGCAAAAGTCAGGCCTATGAAAGATGCCGCCCAACTGATACCCACAAGTGACAATACAACGACTGAAACTATAGTAAATATTGGCTTAAATACCGTCCTGATGGTAGGAATAATGCCTCCTGCTACTTTGCCAAATAAATTGACTCCTCCTGCAAGGACAGATTTAGCTCTGAAATGTATTTCTTCACCACCACTTTTTTTTTTCGTTCCAAGGTCTTTGCTCCATTCATTGAGTTTGTCTCCAAATTCGGTGAGTTCATTTTCGACGACTTTAGCTATGTTTTCTATTGTAGCCGGCTCACCTCGCATGGCCAGCTTATCTCCGGCATTGGCAGCCTCAGGTATCAATGCCCAGAGCACAATGTATGTCACAGCGCCGACTCCACTGATCAGTAACAGTGCAAATATCAATCTTACCCAAAGTGGGTCTTCTATACCAAAATATGCTGCAATACCTGAGCACACTCCCCCCACTTTCTTATCATCGGGGTCTCTGAAGAGTCTTTTGCCAGTCTTGATCTTATAATCTGATTTTTTGCCTCTCCCAGATGATGATACTGGCTCCGCCATGGGCTCTGCTCCGAAGTCTTCGGGCTTACCCATGATCATGATGACTTCATCTATCTCCTTCATACTGATGATGGCTCGACCTTTCAGGTGCTCCTGAAAGAGCTCTGCCATACGCACTTCTATGTCGTAGAGTATCTCCTCACAGCCGTCCGATGCTGCAAAATGCCTCCTGATAGTGCCTAAGTAATTCTGGATATACTCATAAGCGTCTTCGTCAATGGCAAAAGGATATCCTCCTAAATTGATATTAAAGGTCTTATTCATTTCTTATTTGTTTTTGAATTATTTTGTGATTGATTGACAGCATGGTTGAGCTCTTCCCAGGTATCTCTGAGCCCTGATAAAAACTCTCCACCATGTGCGGTGATTTGATAATATTTGCGTGGTGGACCCGATTTGGATTCCTTCCATGTGTATCCGAGCAACTCTGCATCCTTCAGTCTATTGAGCAAGGGATACAGTGTGCCTTCCACTACGATCAGTTTTGACTCTTTGAGCTTATTGATGATGTCGGTCGGATATGCTTCTTCCTTAGCAATGATAGATAGGACACATAGTTCGAGTACGCCTTTGCGCATTTGTGCTTTGGTATTTTCGATCTTTAGTTCCATGTTTAAATTATATTTTTATAAAATCGAGTGATGATATATTTCAAATGACTTTGCAAAGATATGTCATTATATAGTACCATGCAATACATAGTACCTTCTTTAGGATAGTACTATATACAAATGATGTGTTTTGATCGACGAAATTGAAAAATCAGGGCTTGAATAGCTATTTTTAATTTTATTTTCTTTGAAAAAAGTATTATAAAATAAATCCACAACGTTTAATTAATTTTGATTATCATTACCTTTCTAATAGTTATACTATCTGATTTGAAAAAATTCACCATCGAAAGGATCATCATTGCATTTGTTGCAGCTTTCTATATCTTATCGGGTTTTTATGCCAAAAGTTTCTGGCAACAAAACCGTCAGGGAGGAGATGGTTTGGGTTACTACATATATTTGCCCTCTATATTCATATATGATGACTTGGGAGATTTTACCAAAACTTCTCTTGCTTTAAAGAAATATGTGCCAGACATGCAGGATCTGAGTATCGACAAATACGGCTTTAGGCCCACAAAAACCGGAAAACTGGCTGATAAATATCCCGTAGGACTGGCGATATTACAATCGCCATTTTTTGCCATAGCACATGCCTATGCTTTGACCAATGATGGGTATGAAGCGGATGGATTTAGCAGACCTTATCAAGTCATTTGTTTTTTCTCTACTATGTTTTATGTGTTGATAGGTCTATGGTTGCTACAGAAAGTCCTGATACAATATTTTGGCCGTAGCGTGTCTGCCTTGACCATCTTACTGATGGCTATAGGTACTAATCTGTTGTTTTTCACATCATTTTTTTCAGCAATGTCCCATGCTTATCAGTTTTGGGCGGTATGTATGTTGATATTTTTTACCAATAAACTTTATCAGGAGGTCAGTACAAGAAATGCCATATTAGTTGGTGTCTCTCTCGGTCTGGTGGGTATCATCAGGAGTCAGGACTTGATTTTTGGTTTGATACCTATACTTTGGTCTGTGTATTCTAAAGATTCATTGTTGCAAAGGTTAGCATTAATAAAATCTAACTTTACAGTCTTAAGTCTCTCCATTGCAGCATTTTTGATGACCATCGCTCCGCAGCTCATTTACTACAAGTATATCAGTGGTCAATGGCTTTATTTTAGTTATGCGGGAGAATCTTTTAATTGGTTAAAGCCACAAATTGTCAATGGCCTCTTTGCTCCTGAGAATGGGTGGTTTCTATATACTCCTATCATGTTGGTGGCAATTGCTGGTATTTTCATCAGATCAACATCCACCAAATACTGGCGAATGCCGATGATCCTTATATTGTGCTTGCACATTTATATATCTTACAGTTGGTGGTGTTGGTATTACATAGCTGGGATGGGGTCGCGTCCCATGGTGGATATTTACCCATTATTGGCATTTCCATTGGCCAATATTATTGCCTGGTCATTTACAAAAGCCTCGTACATATCTGCATTGGTGATATCATTGAGTGTATTTCTGGGACTTCAAAACCTGAGATTTACTTACCAACAGTATCATGGGTATATTTTTTCGGAGTTTAATAACGAGGCATATTACAAGGCGATGTTTTTTAAAATAAAGCCAGACAAAGAGGCCATTTTAGCATTCAATACCGGAGATGTTCAGCCAAAAGAACATGATTTGATGCCCGGAGATACTTTGTTTTATTCAGATTTTGAAAACTGGTTGGAGAATGCAGACACCATCATAAAGAAAAATGGCACCGCTTCTCTCAATATGACTAATGAGAATGTAAACTTATCGACCTTTAATATTAAACCAAATGAAATACATAATGGGGACTGGATTAAAGTATCCATGTCTGTCTTTTTACAAACCCCGGGAGTGATGTACACCCACTTAGGAAAATTCATTTTGGAATTTAAAGAAAACGAAAACAGTACAACAATATGGAAAGATGCCAAACCTACAGCACTGATTGGCAATAACAATCATTCTATCTGGCATGCAGGTGAGTCCGGAAAATGGGAAGAAGTCACGTATTACATTCAAGTGCCTTTCGAACCCAATGATCGATCCACATTACGATTAATCGGCTTCAACCCAAGCAAAATAGTGTGGAATATCGACGATTTACTGATACAAAAATGTGTGATAAAGTGATAGTATTATAACTTGCCCCGCCTAACTTTCTATTGGCAAGCCTGCCTGCCAATATTGCTTGTCAGGCTTTCAGGGTTTAACTTGTTCATAACACTTCAAATTGTATAGTTTTGCGTTATATTATGAAAAGTGTTCGTTTTAGGATCGGGGATCAATGCAATGAAATATAAAAATAATATCCAATCTGCCATCTACAAGCATGCGACTCATCTTCCGATGCACTGGATGAGATACATGTCAGGCCAAAATTTGGTTTTACCATTTTATCATCTGGCTACTGAGATTGTTCCAGAACATATTAAATATTTGTACACCCCCAAGACACTTAAGGAGTTCGAAGCAGACCTTGATTTTTTATTGAGGCACTTTGTTCCATTGTCTTTAGAAGATTTAAGAGATAAAGTTACTTTTCCAGTCAAAAAATCTAAGGCAGGATTTTTCCTTTCATTTGATGATGGGCTGACGGAGTTTCACGACTACATAGCACCAATATTGATGAAAAAAGGTATTCCTGCAGCGGTTTTTGTTAATCCGTCATTTGTAGATAACCAAGATTTATTTTACAGATATAAGGTAAGCCTTCTAATATCGCAAATCAAAAAATCTCCTAAAGAATTACTTAATCCAGAGTTGATAGCAGTAATGAAAACCTTGTCAATAGGGGATGACGTCGGACAAAAACTTTTATCGATTGACTATCGTAATAGATCAATACTAGACAATATAGCACAAATCATAGGGGTACAATTTGAGGCATATCTAAGTAAACATACGCCCTACATGACTAAGACACAATTGCTGTCATTGAAAAGTGATGGTTTTTATATAGGAGGGCACAGTATGGATCATCCGAGATATGAACTGATCTCGCTTACCGAGCAAATCCGACAGACCAAGATGTCCATAGACTGGGTTTTTAGAGAGCTTAACTGCGATGATCGGATATTTGCATTTCCATTTACAGACTATAAGGTTAGCAAAGAATTTTTCGATGAGATACATCAAAAAGAGTGGATCACTTTTGGTACTGCCGGGCTAAAAAATGACTCCATCCCTTTCAATCTCCAACGGATACCAATGGGTCGTCATCTACAATCCTCTGAAAAAATTCTAAAATATGAATATCTGTATTATATTACCAAAAGCTTTGTAGGAAAGAATACTATAAGAAGATAATCACACAACATGGAAACTGAAATTTTGACATGATCATCATAAAATATCTCAATAGTAAGGGACTGGAAGGCTATATCCAATCTGACGAATTCAGAATGGCAAAACATATAGCCATATCAAAACACAGGGCCATATCGCATCTCACCAATCCAAAAGCACACGATGATGACATCCTTTTGATATTGGCTTATGAGGAGGATGTAATGGTGGGATATTTAGGTATTTTGCCTGATGATTTGGTATCTTCATCTGGACAGCATATACATGTGGGATGGATGAGCTGTCTGTGGATTGACCCAATACACAGGGGAAAAAAGATAGCAAGTCAATTGGTCAGTGCTTGTCTATCATCCTGGAATCATCACATCATTCTGACAGAATACACTCCAGAGGCGGGCAAGCTGTACCGAAAATCTAAATTATTTGATGAAGTAAGGATTTCTATTGGACGCAGATGGTATTTGCAATCCAACTTAACTAGATTATTGCCTCCAAAATCCAAAAGGTGGTCGGCAGTTTCCCCAGTTTTGGTTATCGTGGATGCCACTGTCAATACACTTATCAAAGGGATCAAAATATTTGAAACACACAAACCTTTCCCTTATATAATATCAGATATAGATTTTACTGATGACGAAATGGCTATCCAGTTTGAAAATAACAAACATAAATCACTGTTTACGAGAACATGGACAGACTTCGATTGGATGCTGAAGTATCCATGGATTTTGCAAGGTAATGATCACAGTTCAGATGCCCAAAGATATCATTTCTCTTCTTTTGAAAGATTTTTTATATTTAAAGCATGTTCACTAAAAGATGAAGACGGACTATTACTTGTGTTGATCATATTTTCTATCCGAAATGGCCACCTTAGGATTCCATATTTATTTCATGACAATCAGGATAGGGTAGTCAGAGACTTGATAAGCCACTTGATCCATCAATATGACGTTCTGATGTTTACTACATACCATGCAGATTTATTACAGATATTTCAATCACATACCCTTGGTCGGTACTTTTCAAAATCTGTTAAAAGATCATATATGGCATCTAAAGAGATAGCACATCATTTCTCTGATCATGGATTATTGATTGAAGATGGAGACGGAGACTGTGCCTTTACTTAACGACATTGATTATAATATTAAAAAAAAAATGAAGTCCGCAACACTGCACCAAATCAAAAAAGAGCTCGAAAAACAAGCACCGGCTAAGTTGTTGGAGCTTTTTGTAAAGCTCATAAAACACAAAACCGAAAATAAAGAGTTGATCTCCTATCTGCTTTTTGACGAAGATCAGCTGGCTGATTATATCTATGATTTGAAAGGGGATATATCTGAAATGCTCGGTGATATGCTGAGACTGCCTCCTTATCAAGCTAAAAGAACGCTTCGTAAAACATTACGATTTATCACCCGATATTCCAAATATACTGGAGCAAAAGAGACGGAAGTGGAGCTGCTCATCTATGTTTGCCAATGGCTACTTGATCACCAACTGCACAAGCATCATAGCAAAGTCATCCCAAGCATATATTTTAAGCAACTGGAAAAAATAGAAAAACTTTCTTCTACAGTACACGAAGATCTCAAACATGACTATCTAAATACCGTGAAAGCACTGAGGGGGTTTTAGATAATATCCTATATTTTTCACCAAAATAAAAAACAACTTTCATAATAAATATATTTCCGTTTGGTTAGATTTGAAGTAAATTTTATACAAAAACCATTTTCTAAATTACTCGTTCATTTACACACCTATTTAAAATAATTATATCTGAACTATTTTAAAAATGTTATTTTTGAACCATAAAATAAAGCACACCATGCTCATTGCCAATCCCATTTACGACGTCGTATTTAGAGTATGTTTAAATTTTCATGTTTGAGCGAAAGCGAGCAAATTTAATTTTATACAAGGCATATTTTGCAGTCGTAGCCGGCAGTTACGACGAAAAATATAACGCAGTATAAAACAAAATTTGCAGCTTGTAGCCAAATGATGAAATTTTAAACATGCTCTTTAAGTACATGATGGAAGATGCTCGGGTGGCGAAGATATTTCTCTCAGCCATCATGGGAAAAGAATTGGTCGATATCCAGTTTTTACCACAAGAATTGATAGGTGACAAAACCTCAAACGACGAGACATTATCATTAAACCTGACCATATATAGACTAGACTTTTCTGCCAAAGTGCGAGATAAAG
>JBATLS010000083.1:0-3098 GCA_049289435.1 Saprospiraceae bacterium
GCAATAAGAGCGATGGTACCGGAGAGTATGACGGTACAGGAGATGGGGTATTCGGAAGAAAGGTGATATACCGTGATTTAAAATCTTTAAGCGGAGCGATCAATGTGAGTGGCAAAGTGGTCACAAAAATTTGTATCAATCGAGCTGGAATTGTGACATTTGTAGAGTTGGTCGGAAGAGAGACTACAGTAAAGGATAAAGAAACCCTAAGGAAGTATCTTACAGCAGCATATGGTTACAAATTTCAACCTGATCTCACTGCACCGAAAGAACAATGTGGCAAACTGAAATTTACTGTGGACAATACTGCCAATAATAAACTAAAGCTGAAGTAGTAAATTATATACACATCACAATACCAGACTAATTCTGTGTACTCCTGGCTGGTATGATTTGCTGATGAGATACTTTACATGGTTGTAATGCTCGGGGTTGTTTTTGAAATCCACGGTGTTCAAATCTATGATCAGGATAGGGTAGGACAGTATATTTCTAAAATATTCAAAATAAGAATTTTGTATCTGAGTAAGATACGCTGGAGTGATGTCTTTTTCATATGCACGTCCGCGGTTGGCTATATTTTCCAATAGGATATCTACATTGCGATGAAAATACACCAGGATATCGGGTTTCGGAAAAGATTGGTTTAAGACTGAAAACATCTTTTGGAAGAGTCTGAATTCATCTTCAGGTAGATTTTTGCGGGCAAAGAGCAGCGTCTTGACGAAAGCATAGTCTGCTATGGTAAATTGACGAAACAAATCCTGATTCAACAGACTCCGCTGCATCTGTTTGTGCCTTTCGGTCATAAAAAAGAGCTCTACCGTAAATGCAAATCGATCCGGCTCTTTATAAAATAGGGGAAGAAATGGATTGTCAGCAAATTCTTCCAAAATAAGTTTGCAATTGTATTCTTGCTTTAGA
This sequence comes from Saprospiraceae bacterium, assembly GCA_049289435.1. Lineage (GTDB taxonomy): Bacteria > Bacteroidota > Bacteroidia > Chitinophagales > Saprospiraceae > OLB9. The sequence goes on from JBATLS010000083.1 coordinate 925, forward strand.
AGATTACAGAAAGTGGTCTTTCCAGCTCCAATATTGCCTTCTATGCAGATGTAGTTATATGGAAAAGTGATTTCTATGGTTGGTTGAATTTTAGGAATAACAAAAGTATAATAAATAATTCTAATATATGTTATTCTTCATACAGAAATACTTCACCTTTATCCAAACAAAGGTCATACAACTCTTCGATAGACAGATTTTTTATAGGATCTATAAAATCTCCAGCTATTTCCATCAGGGGAATCAACACAAAATTTCGATCATAGATACTTGAATGTGGAATGATCAGATCATCACTTTTTAATATCATGGAGTCACAATATAGTATATCAATATCGATGTAGCGAGGACCCCATTTTTCGGTTTTTGGTGGCCCAATAGTATTTTCAATTTCTTTGCAAGCGACCATACATTCCTTAGGAACTAATTGACTTTCGACAATCATAGCTAAGTTTAGAAAATTATTTTGTTCCGAATTGCCCCAAGGCTCAGTTTCATATATGGAGGAAATACTATCAGTACTTCCTATCAATTCGTTGATTTTATGAATGGCCGACTCCAGATTTTCTTTTCGGTTGCCTAGATTAGATCCCAGGTGGAGATAATATTTTGACATAATGATGATAATAATTTTAAATTTTGCTATAAAAAAATGCCTGCATTCTTTATGAAAACACAGGCATCATTTCAAAATGTGGCTATATAAATCTTTAGCTATCTTTGATAGCTGTTTCGAATCTCTTCAATTGGTGTTTCACAAGTGGGAACAAAAACAACAATCCTATCATGTTTGGAAATACCATCGCCAGTATCATAGCATCCGAAAATCCCCAAACTGCACTCATATTTGCTGAAGCTCCTATCACTATAAATATCAGGAATAATACCTTGTAAGTGATCTCCATGACCTTGCTTCGCCCAAAAAGATACATCCAAGCTTGCATGCCGTAATATGACCAGGATATCATCGTAGATACTGCAAATAAGAAGATGGCAATGGTCAAGACTTTTGGAAACCATGAAATAGTGGATTCAAATGCCTTGGAGGTGAGCGTGGCACCTTCGTATACATTGCCGTCACTCAGCGTGACTGCCTGCATCCCGTACTCAAACTGGCCAGTACTATTAAATATGATGATAACTAAAGCGGTCATAGTACACACTACGATCGTGTCAATAAATGGCTCAAGCAACGCTACTAAACCTTCTGATGCAGAATATTTGGTACGCACTGCTGAGTGTGCGATGGAAGCAGATCCAGCTCCTGCTTCATTGGAAAAAGCTGCTCTCCGGAAGCCTATGACCAATACACCTATAAAACCTCCCAATCCAGCTTGAGGACTAAATGCTTGCGAGAATATCTGGCTAAAGGCATCTCCTACGTGGGAGAAGTTGGCACCGATGACGATCAAACAGGCTAAAATATAGATCACAGCCATGAATGGAACTATCTTCTCTGTGACACTACCTATCCTCTTAATACCACCAATGATGGTGATGCCAACCAAAAAAGCTATAAACAATCCAATATAGAATCCAGAACTACCACTGGTCAATCCAAACATATTGGATATCTGAGCAGCTGCCTGATTGGACTGAGCTGCATTGCCACCACCAAACGAACCTCCTACACACAATATCGCAAACATCACGGCCAGTAATTTACCTAATCCTGTATATCCTTTTTCTTTGAGACCTTTGGAAAGATAGTACATCGGCCCGCCAAATACCACGCCATCACTATTGATATCTCTATATTGAACACCTAAAGTGCACTCTACAAACTTAAGCGTCATACCAAGCAGGCCACTGACAATCATCCAGAAAGTAGCCCCCGGCCCTCCCAGTGTAATAGCTATAGTGACTCCAGCTATATTGCCCAATCCTACAGTACCTGAGACTGCCGTAGCAAGTGCCTGAAAATGACTCACTTCACCATGATGGTGTTCGTCTCTGATGGTGTCCACTATATCTCCATCGACTACGTTGAGATTTGCCTCTGGGTGGACTTCCGGAGCATCCTCCATTTCGATGCTGTCATATTTACCTTGGACGACTCTGATAGCTAATCCAAATTTTCGAATATTTGGAAATCCAAAGTATATTGAAAAAAACAATCCGCCCAAACTCAAGATGATCACAATGATCGGAATATCTGTACCACCAAATGGTAT
>JBATLS010000084.1:0-5840 GCA_049289435.1 Saprospiraceae bacterium
TTTTTCAATTCTGACCTCAATATTTGGATCGCATCTCTTAATCTTGTTTTGACTGTGCCGAGCGGTATCTCCAACTCGTCAGAAATTTCCTGCTGAGTATAACCTTGATGAAACATTTTGTCCAATAAGACCTTATATTTCTCGGGTAATTTTTTGGTCAATGCATCCAAGTCCACCGATTTTTCAGGTTGATCTGCTGCGAAACTATATTCATAATCTGCAATAGATGAAGTTTTGTCAGCATTTTGATATGACTTCAGTCTTACTTTGTCTATGGCTGTATTTCTGGCTATCTGTGCCATCCACGTGAAAAGTGTGGCCTTGCCTTCATTATAGCTGTCTATATTGTTCCAAATTTTCAAAAATACAGATTGCATTACTTCCTCAGCTTCTTCCTGTCTCTTTACGATCCGGACTACGATACCAAATATTGCATCAGAATACCGCTGATACAATAATTTGAAGGCTGATTGGTCTCCTTGTTTTATGGCCGATATGACAGATTGTAATTCTATTATGTCTGTTTGATTTTATATTGACTATAATTGATAGCCAAGCCAAAGATAGAAATTCATCGTAACATCTGTCTTAATTACTCTACATATTTTGCTTTAATATTGTATATCTTGATTTTGAATGGTACACTTATATATACGAAAGTCAATTCGTGTTTGGATTTTAAACGACCAAATAATTTATAGAGATTAACGTAATCAATTGATTTTATAGATATTATATAGTATTAAATTTAGCCATTCTTTATTAGAAATGCGTGATCAATTATGCCTTTCCGCTTTTATCTGTAGTAGATCTTGATTCATTTTAATCATTTCGTAGTTTAGTGCACCTATCCAAACAAGTACCAATGTCAAAGTTATTTTCTGAATCAATGGCAAGGCTTCTAAGTATATTTCAGAGTAGTAAATAAAATTATTCAAGATTAATAAAAAGATACAGCAAACTCCGGTGATTTTGAAAAATAGCTTTTGACTATGATATATACCTTTCATGATCCCAATGACGGCGATAAGTCCTAATATGCTAGATATAGTTGTTACTTGATTATGATACTCTGTAAATATAAAAATTGCAAATATCATGGACAAGCTTCCACTGACTTTTATCGTCCATTTCCAAATTCTACTCAATGAAAAAGTTTCTGTAAAGTTGTAAAAGAAAATGATCAAACTTATACTCAAGATTATTGTCGCCGAAATGGCAAATGGCTTAGCAAGATTTGATTCTCCATTAATGGCAGTTTCATTCATTAAATTACACCAATAATTATTGACCCAACTGAATCCTGTTGAATTTGTATCCGCTTGCGAACCACCTGGATAAAGTGTTGCAGAATAGATATATAACCCAATAAATGATATGATTCCTATTATTGGGAGGTAAAGGAATGTTCGAATGTTGTTATTTGATTTTGTATACAAAAGTCAAATAGATTAAACATAAATCCAGATTTTCTAAAAACAACAATTATTTGCTACTAAATTCGCCATTCACCACTCTCAAGGCTAAAAGCTAGCTCTTTTGTGTATATCTGAAAATACTTCTAAAAAAACAACCCACCACTTAATACAAATATCGCAGCATCGTCTATAATGACTTTGGGCTCAATATATATGTCATTCTTATCTCTTTCTATTCTAAAATGAACACCAGCGTTTAATGCCACTCCATTATTGATATGAATTCCAGCTAGGGGTTCAATAGCAACATTTCCAATTGCAGCTAACTTATATCTTGCGTCAACATCAATTGCAAAAAAAGAAGAGCTACCAAGGTAGTAGGTACCTGCTCCAGATAGTCGTACATTGTCCGAAATATCAAAGCCTAATCTCGCTTGTGGACCAACGTAAAATGGGCTTGTCGTTAAACTGCCACCTACACCAAATTTAAACTGTGCTTTTGCTTCTGAAGAAACAAAAATAATCATCATAAAACAAATGACTAAAGTGGCACTTTTTCTTAACATTATGCTTTTCATTTTTTTAATTTAAATAAAATTTGTAATTAAAACCCTGCTTAAATATCAATACCGCACAAATATATTTAATTTTATGTTCTACCGAGTGTAAATATGAACCTAAAAAAATATATTTCAACTCTTCTAATCTTCAATCGTTCTAAATGTCAAATTGATTCTAGGAGACTTAATCAGTTTACTAGGTGGAAGTCGATGCAACCAGTAAGTTTGACACTTGCCACCCATCAATAATAAGCTACCGTGTTCCAACAATACAGAGATGGTTTCTTTACTTTCTTTGTGTTTGAATGCAAATTTTCTCTCTGCACCAAAACTGAGCGATGCAATGGCACCATCCTTTTTGAGGTCTTTTTCTCCATCGCTGTGCCATGCCATACCTTCTTCTCCTGAATGATATAAATTCAATAAACAGGAATTGTACGTTTCCCCAGTGACCATTTCTGCATGCAGTTTGTGTGATTTCAATGTGTCAGACCAGGGCAAAGCCCTCTTTTTGATATGGGAGTATTCATATTCAAATGGCTGGTCACCATACCATGCTACTTTCCTTTTAGTAATGATGTGTTTTCCAAACATCATGGCTTCATCATTCTTCCAGGCTATGTTTTGTAGTAGATCATGATAGTAAGCTGTAGCCTTCGTGCTGTCCCATTGGCAACCAAAATACCTAACTACACCATCTTTAGGTAGCAAATTGGCAGTTGAATCCGCATAATTTACAAATAAACTCAATGTGATAATATTTTACGATTGCTTAACAGTTAAAATAGACCTTAGTTTATCAGATTCACGATTTTGATAAGGTCATAATTTCAATTAAATAAAATAATCTTAAAAATAATTAACATAAATAAATCCAACTCTCCATGTGTACCCGTAAGTAAAAGTGTAATCAATATTATTTATACATTTTTTAAAAATTTCCCTTTATGAGACACTTTAACATACGACATCAAGCTGTGATCTTGCTACTACTATTTATGATTTCGTCGTGGTCTTGCCAAGATGCGACTACGAGTACCAGTCCCTACACAGATTCATCCATACCAGCTCTACTGACCAGAAATGAGAAGATCAGAATGGGTAAAGAGTGGGATGATGTGCAGTCCAACTATCAAAAACTAAAACTGGCCATCGAAAAAAATGATGCCGATCAGGAATCAAAAATCAGATTGGCGCAGCTTTTTATCAGAGAAGCCAGAATAACTGGCGAACATGGGCATTACTATCCAGCAGCACTCACCATCACTGAGAGAATCCTTCAAAATAAGGGTACTGACCCATCTATGACTTTTTTGGCATTGGTCACAAAAGCTGGGATCCAATTATCACATCATGAATTTGATAAAGCTTTGGAAACAGGAAAACTGGCACTGACTTACAATCAAAGCAATGCTCAGCTTTATGGAGTATTGACAGATGCTTACGTGGAGTTGGGTCAATATGAAAATGCCATTGAGATGTCTGATATTATGATTAAAATCAAACCAGACTTACGGGCATATGCCAGGATATCTTACATCAGAGAAATACATGGTCAGGTGGATGAAGCCATCGATGCTATGAAAATGGCCGTAGAAGCTGGTGTACCAGGTTACGAAGATACGGCTTGGGCGATGCAGACATTGGGCAACATGTACAAGATGTATGGTCAGCCAGAAAAAGCAAAACAGGTTTATCAAGAAATACTGGTGTCAAGACCTGACTATCCATTTGCTGTGGCGGCATTGGGAGAGTTGCAGATGGAAGCCCAAGATTATGATAAAGCTGCGAGCACAACTCAACAAGCCATTGATATCATCCCCGAAGTTGGATTTTATACTCAATTAGCTGAAATATACAAAGCACAACGCAAAACAGACAAATTCGATCAAATAATCCCTGAAATATTAGTCATGTTGAAAGATGATGTCGATAGCGGTCACAATATGAATTTGGAATACGCACATATCTATTTGGACTTGATGGATGACCCTGCTATGGCACTCAAATATGCAGAAAAGGAATACTCCCGAAGACCAGATAACATAGATGTCAACAGGATGATGGCCAAAATTTATGCTGTGCAAGAAGACGAAATAAATAAAGAAAAGTACCTCGCCGCTGCTCGTCGTACCAATTCAAAACACCCGGAATTATTGACCATTCAGTCAAACTCATTGTCACTCAAGATGTAAGTCCATTTACAAATCATAGATTTTAATTATGAAGTGATTTAAAAACATATTGTTAATTCCTATGCAAGTCATTGAAACTCAGCTTTTCATAAAATTTAATCCCCATAGCTATCCCGATAGCTATCGGGAATGAAAATGAAATTTGATATCAATCTGAATTCCAAGCACTTACATAACATTTTAACATACGCTTTTAAATGACTTCTATACATATCACCCTATTTATTCATCATTTCATCATAAAAATCATTAAAAAATGAACAATTATTTAACAAAATCTAAATCGGTTAGCCTTAAGATAAAGGCATTGCTGTTGCTTTGTTTACCATTGCTGGTCAACATTGCTTATGCTTCGAGTCACAGAGAAGCACCACTGATTGCCAGTGATCCATTGGCAGACAATACTGATCTATACGCATTCCGTAGCCCGGACAATCCGAATATGATCACCATTATTGCCAATTATATACCCGCAGAACTACCTTACGGTGGTCCGAATTACTACAGTTTTGGCGAAAACATCAGATATGAGATTCATATTGACAATGATGCATCCAAACCTGGTGACGAGATAGTGTATAGATTTACATTTACAAAAGTGAATGAAGACCCTACTACATTTTTCAACATCAGATTGGGAAAACAAAATCTGAAGACTTCCTACAAAATGGAACGTAGCATAGACAGAGGAGTGACTTTCCAAACGGTCATAAGTAACGGAACAGTGCCTCCTGCCAATATAGGTCCGAGATCTATAGAGTCGGGTGCTGGCATGAATACTCCATATGCGACCCTTTTTGCCAATGCCATCACGACTGCAAGCAGCGGTGAAAAAGTATTTGCAGGTCCGGTCGATGATCCATTTTTTGTAGATTTAGGTAGTGTATTCGACTTAGGTAATACTCCAAGACAAGGAGGCGAAAAGTCAAGAGATGGTCTCGCAAAATACAATGTACATACCATCAGCATACAAGTGCCTATAGCTACACTTTTGAAATCAGGTGCACCGAGTACACCTACTTCTATACTCGATGCAGACTATGTCATCGGTGTTTGGGCATCAGCAAGCAGACCAGCTATCAAGACATTGACCAATGGTGCAACTGAAAGTCACACTGGACAATGGGTACAGGTATCAAGATTGGGCATGCCTCTCACCAATGAAGCTGTGATTCCGATAGGTCAAAAAGACTACTGGAATAGAATCACGCCTTACGATGAAATAGCTGACACACTGCTGGACAGATATTTTTTCAATCCTGAACTTGCACTTTATATGGATGACGCCCAGTTTGGAGGAGCAGTACCAGCTTTATCACCATTGCGCATTCAGAAAAAATCATTGGGCTCATTTAACTTTAGCAATGGGGCAGACGGATTATATGGTTTGAAAGGCAATGCAGCACTGGCAGGAACAGCATTAGATGATGCTGTATTTGGCACTTTATTATTGCCTGGTCCCGGCAAACCACGTTCAGTTGATTTATGGCCAGCCTTCCACACCGGAGTACCCAATGTCATCCCATACCAATTGGCTACTGGAAAAAATGGAAATCCATTGGCTGCAGGCAAACCATTTGTAAATAATTTTTTACCCAATGGTGGAGATATGCTCAGACTGAATATGGCAGTACCTCCTACTCCAAGAGATGATCCTAACTTTAGTC
>JBATLS010000085.1:0-1813 GCA_049289435.1 Saprospiraceae bacterium
TGAGCATTGGTGATGAGGTTTATTTTACCGGACTCTGCGAGATGCATGACTTTTTCTACGGAGTCCAATGCACCTCTGAAAGATGTACGTCTATGTACGAGTGTCACTTCTTTGGCTATATCTGACAATAGAATACTCCAGTCCAATGCTGAGTCACCTCCTCCTGCCACCAATACCTTTTTATTTCTATATTTTTCAGGATCTTTGATGATGTAATCGACTCCTCTGTCTTCAAAGTATTCGATATTTTCTATCGGTGGTTTTCGTGGTTCAAAACAACCTAAACCACCAGCTATTGCAACCACGGGTGCGTATATTGTAGTGCCTTTGCTGGTGGTAAGTTTAAATATATTTTCAGCTGTTTTCTCCAATTTTTCTGCCCTTTCGCCCAGAGTGAACCCAGGTTTAAAAGGAGCAATTTGTTTCATCAAGTTTTCTACCAAATCCTGTGCCAATACAGTCGGATATCCAGGTATATCATAGATGGGTTTTTTGGGATATATTTCTGAAAGTTGTCCACCTGGTTTTCCTAATGAATCCACCAAATGACATTTTAACTTCAACAATCCTGCTTCAAAAACTGTAAATAAACCTACCGGACCTGCACCAATGATCAGAATATCTGTATGAAACATGTATTAAAAATAGTCAACTAAATCTATCAATTAAGTAACGAAACAACTAATATTTTATTAAGTTGCAAATGTATAAAATAATTTCAAATTATAGAAAAAGATATTACTTTTTGTAGAATGATCTTGCTCATCTAAAATATATCACTTATTACTTAATTTTGGAGGCTCTGATACCTTATAAATATTTGAAAATGGTGGTAAAAATTTTAATAATAATTATTGTTGTTCACTTGATAGTAGGTTTTGGCTTTGTGATGTATAAGTTGAGTGGCCCAGTCAGCGAAGAAGATCAGGAAAATAAAGAAGATACATAAGTGTTCAGCTTTTGAAGCGCATCTATAACCTAAATATCCATAATATACATTACGAAGTCATCCTTCATTTTGATGATATTTTAAAAATGGTTACCTTTAAACTTCAAATATAAAATGAAAGATGCTGGCAAAAACTTATGCAAGTGCGGTACATGGAGTGGAGGCACAAACCATCACGGTCGAGGTCAATGCAGGTGGAATGGTTGCTGCGGGCAAAATGGGATATTTTTTGGTTGGATTGCCGGATAATGCTGTCAAAGAAGGCTGGCAAAGGATAGAAGCGGCCATAAAAAATATAGGGTTGAATGTCCCAAGGGTCAAGCTAGTAGTCAATCTTGCACCAGCCGACATTCGAAAGGAGGGGTCTGCATATGATTTGCCGATTGCGATGGGCATATTGGCTTCTACAGGACAAGTCAAAACAGATGACCTTGACAAAATCATATTTATGGGAGAGGTGGCACTCGATGGAGAGTTGCGACCCATCAAAGGAGCCCTGCCTATTGCTATCCAAGCGCGCAAAGAAGGATTCAAATCATTTATACTTCCTAAATCCAACGCCCGAGAAGCAGCTATTGTAGCAGGTATAGAAGTCTATGGAGTGGAAAACATCAGGGAAGCAATAGACTTTATCAATGGGGACAAGGAATTAGTCCCGCTTATTTACGATACCAGAGAAGTATTTGCGGATACGAGCAATCAGTATGCGGTCAATTTTAGTGATGTAAAAGGACAAGAAAATATCAAACGAGCGCTGGAGTTGGCAGCTGCTGGGGGGCACAATGTCATACTGATAGGTCCACCTGGTGCTGGCAAAACGATGCTGGCTAGGAGACTTCCCACCATATTGCCACCACTGAACCT
>JBATLS010000086.1:0-7364 GCA_049289435.1 Saprospiraceae bacterium
AATTATAAATAGATAAAAATTACTACTTTCGGCGGCTCAAAATATGATTTTTACCATTAGTACAAAACAACAAAAGTATAAAAATGCAATTTCATTCTCTTAAAATAAGTAAAATAGTATCTGAAACAGAAGATACCAACACTTTTTATTTTGATATTCCTATAGCACTCAAAGATCAGTATCAATTTAAACCAGGTCAGCACCTAACGTTGAAAACCATGATCAATGGACAGGAAGTACGCAGAGCCTACTCTATCTGTACTGCTCCCAGTGACAACATCATAGGGGTGACCGTCAAAAAAGTGAAAAATGGCTTGATGTCTTCTTTTTTGCATAGTAATATCAACGAAGGAGACACTATGGATGTCATGACACCCGAAGGGCATTTTGTGCTTCAACCTGACGATGCTAAAAGCAGAGATTTGTACTTCATAGCGGCGGGTAGTGGCATTACTCCAGTGATGTCTATGATCCGTTCTGTACTAGAGGACGAACCCAAAAGTATAGCCCACCTTTTGTACGGAAGTCGGGACGAAAACAATATCATCTTCAAAAGCGATCTGGACACATTGATGCAAAAATATGAAGGGCAATTGGTGGTCAAGTATGTACTGAGCCAACCAGTAGAAAAAAAATCAGGAGGAATAGCTGGTATGTTTTCTAAAAAAGTGGTAGAGTGGAAAGGGCCAAAAGGGAGAATAAATAAGGAAGTTTGTAAAAAGTTTTTCACTGAAAACGAACCCAGAAATGAAGAAAAGCACTATTTCATATGTGGTCCGGGTGATTTTATTCAAAACACTGAGGCACTATTGTTGGACAGGCATATCGACAAAAAGTCCATTCATAAAGAATATTTTACGCCAGCGTCCGCCCCTGAAAACACTTCTGAAAAACAACTTAATACTGCAGTGGTGAGTGTAACGCTAAAAGGAAAAACATTTGACTTGGAAATACCAAAGGGCAAAACGATTCTGGATATGATGGTTGACGCTAAAAAAGATCCTCCGTACTCTTGTACTAGTGGTGCTTGTTCTACATGTATCGCAAAAGTCATAGAAGGAGAAGTGGTGATGGATAGTTGTTATGCGCTCGACGATGATGAGGTGGCAGCAGGATATATCCTTACCTGCCAGTCACACCCTACCACAACAAAAGTCGTGCTCACCTACGACGTATGATGACAGTACCTCTACTCAAAGTCATTAAGCCAGGCATTTATTGTGCCCTTCAGGATAGTGGTCGTTTTGGGTATATGCACCTTGGTGTTCCCATTTCCGGAGCGATGGACAGGCACAGCATGATTTATCTCAATCATAGACTGGGCAATATACCCGAACTAGGAGTTTTGGAAATCTATGGTAGCGGTACTTCTCTAGAGATTTTGGCCAAATGTACCTTGTTTTGGACCGGAGCCCAAGCTGACATCATGATCGATGGTCAATTGGTCACAACTCAGGACCCCATTACACTATCATCAGGCAATATAATATCCATAGGTAAAATACATCACGGAGCGAGACTATATCTGGGCGTAAGGGATGGCTTTACATCCGACCCAATCATGGAAAGTATCTCAACACTTCATAACACACATCTCAGACCATATGTAAAAGGAGACATCATACATAAAAATGTGGGTATATCACAAGTAAAAAATACAACTACACGGATCAGCCCAATCAGGATCGATACACGCACAAAAGTACATGTCTATCAGGGACCTGAATTTGGCACCCTGCAAGAAACATCGTTAAAAATTTTGAGTGACGAACCGTTTTATATCTCCAATGATAGTAATCGAATGGGGTTCAGACTCTCTGGCGTTAATCTTTCCCGGAAAACAGAAACCCAGATGCTCACATCAGCTGTACAACCCGGTACAGTTCAGTTGCTTCCCAATGGACAACTTATTGTGCTCATGCGTGATTGTCAGACTACTGGGGGGTATCCCCGCATCTTACAGTTGAGCGAAAGCAGTATCAGCCGATTGGCTCAAAGAATGCCAGGGGATGTTTTGTCTTTTGAAGTCATTTAATTTAAGTTTTCAAAAATGACAAAAAGAATGGGCGTATATATTTAGCATCACCTGAGTTATTGAAAAAAAAAGAACGTCCTGCATCAGAATAATAAATATCACGTTTTCAATGTTTTAATATCTACATTTTTTTCACCATTTAATTTCTTTTGACTATAAAATCGTTTATGTTTGTAAGTGAATATAACAAAGAATTTTTTGGAACATTTAGCATTACATATAGAGAGTCTTATTTTTTCGGCCAATCCTTCGATTAGTTTTGACGATATCAGGCAAGCTTTGGTAGAGAGTTTGAATGCTGAGTTTACAGATGAAGAAATCGCAGATCAGATTGGTTTACTTATGGAAAAGTATGCCTCAGATCAATATTCCATGGAGATCATGGAAATGGCAGGTGGATTTAGATTTATGACCAAAGGGGCGTATCACCATACCATAGGTGTATATCTAAGGCAAAACACCAACAAGAGACTGAGCAAATCAGCGCTGGAATCACTGTCTATCATAGCCTACAAGCAACCGGTCACAAAAACAGAACTGGAATCCATCAGAGGGGTCAACAGTGATTATACTGTCCAAAAACTGTTGGAAAAAGATCTAATTGAAATATCAGGAAGAAGTGACGGTCCTGGGAGACCACTTTTATATAGTACTACTGCAAAGTTTACTGATTATTTTGGATTAAAGTCCATCGAAGATTTACCTAAACTCAGAGAAATAGAGTCTGTAGATCATCAAATAGGCGAGCTGGCACCGATCGACTCAGAACAAAAGCTCCAAAAATCCATTGTAATTACTGAAGAAGAGTAATCGGTTTCATAAGTTTTAGTTCTTTATATTTTGGATAACAATAAGAATCATTCCCATCATGGAAAGCACCACATTGGTCAATAGAGTAGCACAAAGCGGTATCATCACCATCAATTTGGAAGATTATTTTCCAAAACATGCCTTTGATGTGTTTGATATTAAAGATTTTCTCTTCCATGGTTTGATACTAAAGGAGAAAGAATTTAGAGAAGCGCTCAAAAATTTTGAATGGACTAAGTACCAATCCAAAATTGTACTCGTCGTCTGTTCGACTGATGCCATCATTCCGCTATGGGCGTATATGCTCATCGAGACTCACCTGACAGGTATTGCCGCAGATACTTATCAGGGCAGTGAGGAAGAGTATTTGCGTATGCACTATAAAAATATCATTCAAAATATAGATGGAAGTTCATATGATGGCCAGCGAATTGTCATCAAAGGATGTGGTAACAAGCCCGTACCATCTTATGCCTATGCCAGCATCACTGCCCAACTCAAACCCTATGCACAAAGTATCATGTTTGGTGAACCGTGCAGCACAGTTCCGATATTCAAACGACCACGTGTCATAAATTAATTCACTTATTAAATTTTTCAGATGATGAATCGCAATAGATTATTTACGATTTTCGCTTTTGTATCAGGATGTATATTTTCTATGCTGATATTCCTTTCATACACGTCCAAAGATGGTGCTATATCCAAGATATTTGACCTCCCACAACAAGTCAAAGCCGTCAATCTTAATCGCACATTCGAATTTGCGGGTGAGCCCGTGCCTATGAATGATGATACTCGTGAAAGATTGGACCGGGAGCTCAGTGTCAATGCATACTGGCAGTCCACGACATTGCTTAATCTGAAGATGGCCCACAAACATTTTCCCTTGGTGGAGAAAATACTCAAAGAAAATGGTATCCCTGACGACTTCAAATATCTGGCTGTTGCCGAAAGTGGTCTCAGAAATCTAACCTCATCTGCCAGTGCAAAAGGTTATTGGCAATTTATGAAGCCAACAGCCAATGAGTTCGGTCTGGAAATATCTGATGAAGTGGATGAAAGAATGCACATCGAAAAATCTACCAAAGCTGCCAGTCAATATCTGAAGCAGATGTATAAGAGATTCGGTAGTTGGTCCAATGTCGCAGGAGCTTATAATGTAGGACCTACGTCATTTGCTCGTACTTTGGCAGAACAAAAAGAAAGTTCATACTATGATATTAATATCAATGATGAGACATCGAGATATGTATTCAGAGTGATTGCCATCAAAGAAATTGGTAAAAACCCTGAAAATTTTGGGTACTACATCGATGATGATCAAAAATACAATCTTCATCCCAGTCTAAAAAATGTAGTAGTTAACACTTCGATACCAAGTTTAGCAGACTTTGCTCATCAAAACAAGATGACTTACAGAATGCTGAAGTTTTACAATCCATGGCTGATCAACAGTAAGTTGACAGTGGCTCCTGGCAAAGAATATATATTGAAAGTAACAGGTTCATAATGCTGTAAATCAAGTGTCAGAATCTCGTCATCTGAACACTACCTTCCTAAAATTTCAAAAACTATCTGGTCACGGTTGCCTCTCTGATCTGTGATAGTTAAAGTATGTATTCCTTTACCTACCATTAGGATCATGTCGTGTGGCATTTCTCTAGTCGTGTTTATATATAGATCATCCAGAAACCAATACAGTTTCGCATTCTTTTCCCGATGATAGGCTTTTACTACCAATTCATTTAGTTTATCTATTTTTTCCTTTGGTAAGAAAATTTTTAAGTCATCATATGGGTAAATGATTTTGCATGCTGTAGAATTTACTGGTTGGCAAGATGGGTCATATGTTGGCAAATCTCGGTAATCTCTATGAGCTACTTTGTAGTAATATTCCATATATGATGGAAGTGTAAAGATCGTATCACGCTTGACTGCGTATGCATAACAATCTTCGGAGAGTGCCAGGCCAGCTTCATTGAGCATCACAGCTTGATGGTAGGTACAAGGTTGATATTTGTAGGAGGTGTACTCTGTGTTCATTTTTAGGACTTTTTTGCACAGTGGTCCTGCCAGCTTTCCTGACTCCTTACATACAGATATGATTTCCTTTTTTGAGTATTGTGGAGGTCTGGCAAACCATTGATTATTGGGCAATACATTGAAAACCTTAAACAATACAGGCGCTGCTTTGGTGATGCCGGTGAGGTCAAAACGGCCTTCCCCACCTTCATTACCCACCCATATGCCCACCATATACTTGCCATTAAACCCTAAAGCCCATGCATCTTTGTGACCGAAACTCGTCCCTGTTTTCCATGCTATTTTATAATCAGTGCTATACAATTCCCATGATTTCTCTTCTCTAGGTCGTGTAAGGTCAGCCATCGCCTTCACCAGATGATCCATAGTGCTCGCTGAAAATTTAAAACTATTTTTACTAGATGACACCTTTTCGTCTATTAGACACTGCACTTCCCTAAAAGGGTCAGGTTGATTGGTGTAATTTTGAGCAAATCCCTTATATATCCTGCTTAGATCCCACAATGAAGACTCACCACCACCTAGGATGATGCTTAGGCCATAGTGATCCACCCCTTTGGTGAGATAAGCGATATCCAGCCTTTTGATCAAATCATAAAAAGACTGAAGTCCCACAGTATTGAGCACTCTGACGGATGGGACATTGAGTGATTGGATCAACACATCTTCAAAATGGACGGCTCCACGATATTTTTTATCAAAATTTTGAGGCTGAAAATCTCCAATAGAAGTGGGAATATCGGCCACCATCTCGCTGGGCAAAAGCTGGGTCGTCTCCAGTGTATGGGCATACAACAATGGCTTGAGTAAGCTGCCATAACTTCTGGGAGCTTGTGCTACATCTACATATGAAAATTTACCAGCCCCACTGATGACATTGCCTTGATAAGCTATCAGCTGGTTAGTCTGTATGTCAATGACTACCGCTGCCAGATTGCGGATATCATCGATTTTAAGAAAAGAAGATTCACGCTCGAGCATGTCCTGAATGCTTACCTGGATATCAAATGGTATTGTACTGCGAAATATATTTTTGTTCGGATATTTTTTGGTCAAAAAAAGCAATGTGTGATAGGCATATTGGGGTATCGATTTTGTTTCTATTGGTAATTCTTCACCCAAAAAGAGCTCCAATTCTGATACATCAAAATATCCTTTGTGCTGCAATTTTTGGAGTAAGAAATTCCGTTTTTTTCGCAGGGCATTTCTGTTTTTTGTAAGATTTGCAGAGGAAGGGCCATTGGGCATGACGGCCAGCAGCGCATACTCAGCCCATGATAATTGATCCAATGATCTTCCAAAGTATCTCAGTGCTGCCGCTTTTACCCCTATGGTATTGCCACCGAAAGGAGCTATCTCGCACCACTCACGGACAATGTTTCTGTCTCGGGTAGTCAGGCTGTATTTTACTGCCCCAAGGGTCTCCTTTATTTTATTGACCCAATTGCGAGATGCATGTTTGTTTTTCATGCGCATCACCTGCATAGGTATGGTGCTGGCCCCTCGGGATATTTTACCACTTTGGATATTTGTCACCATTGCTCTGAGTGCAGAGATAGGATTGATGCCCGGATGATATGCCATGTACTCGTCTTCGTATGTAATGATGCATTGAGAAAGTTGCAGAGGTATGTCTTCATCCATTGGGAAACACCACTGCTGCTCGGATGAAATAGTAGCGGATAACAATGTTCCTTCTTTGCTGTATAATACATTGCTGTATGATGGTTTGCTATCGGGGAGGGGCATGAATGCCCACATCAACAATAAGATGGAAACTACCCAAAGTGTAATGCTATGCGACTTCTTCAGCGGGTGTTTCAATGTATAGGGTTAAAAATGAATTATACTTTATTGGGATGTTTTACAACTTATGATAACAATAAATCTGCAGAAATTCCAAGCTCTTTGTGTAACTTTTTTGCAATATTGAGTGTAAGAGGCTTCCTTTTGTTCAGTATGTTTGATATATATCCCTTACTGCCTATGATTTTTGATAAATCTTTATCTTTATACCCCAATTCTATTAGTTTTAATTTTATAGCATCTATTGGATCGATGAAAGGGATTGGATAGTTTTTATCCTCATAGTCCTTAATCAATATTAATACAACCTGTAATACCTCACCTTCTAGAGTATCTTTCTTCACTTTTTTATCCATAATGATATTTGCCCATTTTAAATAATGCTCATAATCCGAATCATTGGAAATTGGCCTTAATATTACTTCTTTCATTTTTATTTTATTTTTTATATTCTACAGTTTTAGCATTTACTTTTTCACACTAACTCTCCCCGTATCTGTCCTCGAAAATACCGTTCCCTTATACATGTGCTCACAACTCACTGCCGGCAAATAAAAATCTCCAGTAAAGGCTGCTTTTACCCTGAATGTGTAAACGTCGCTTCCGCCCGCTTGCAGATTAAAGAAGGTATAGACTCTATCATCTTTGTAATCCTGGTAGGTGAAGT
>JBATLS010000087.1:0-5259 GCA_049289435.1 Saprospiraceae bacterium
TAACGGGTGTATCCCAAAATTTCACTTTTATGCAATTTCTTTTTAGATTACCCCATCCCTGCCTCAAGGGAGCTAAAAAGAAATTGGCTATCAATGAATGTAAAAATGGGATACACCCGAATTAACAATTTTAAATATTTGATATTCAATCCTTTGTGAACCTTTTAGACTTGGAGACTTAGTGGCATTTTTTCATTATTTGCTTTTCGAAGTGGAGTCGTATTTATAAATGTTGCTACTTTTATAATTACTTTTGTTATTTGCTGCCTACTCAAACCATTCTTTTTAAGAAAGACTTACTCTTATTTAAACATTCAATTTTTTCTGCTTTTTTCAACCTACCCCAATGCTTTTATCTCTTGCACCAACTTATTGAGGCTATCTTTGGCATCACCAAACAACATCTTTGTTTTTGACTCAAAAAAGAGTGGATTATCTATGCCGGCGTATCCAGGTTTCATAGATCTTTTCAAAACGATTACCGTATCGGCATCCAGTACTTCAAGGATAGGCATCCCATAGATCGGACTACCAGGGTCGGTTTTTGCTGATGGATTCACCACATCGTTTGCACCTACGATGATGGCCACACTAGTACCTTTGAGTTTTTCGTTAGCGTCTTCCAGATCCAAAAGTTTATCGTAAGATACATTGGCCTCTGCGAGCAATACGTTCATATGGCCAGGCATCCTACCAGCTACCGGATGGATACCATAGTACACTTCTACATTGTTTTTGGAAAGAATGGCATCCAATTCCTGACACACTTTTTGAGCTTGTGATACTGCGAGTCCATACCCGGGTACTATGACCACTCTTTGACCATAATATAATTGGATGGCCAGTTCGCTGGCTGAAATCTCTTTATATATACCTGCTGGCCCAGCTACTCCTGACGCTGCAGAACCTCCAAAATTGCCCAATAAGACGCTCCACAAAGAACGATTCATAGCATTGCACATCATGACCGTCAGAATAATACCTGATGCTCCGACCAGGATGCCACCTATCAACATAATTTGGCTACCAAACAATATCCCCGCTGTGGCAGCTGACACTCCTGTCAGTGAGTTGAGCAGTGAAATCACCACTGGCATATCTGCGCCTCCGATAGGGGCCACAAATGAAAAACCATATATCATCGACAAAACCATAATGACCCACCCAAAAAGCTCATATTGACCCTCCCCATATAGGAGACAATAACCAGATATGATCAAGATGACGAAGATAAAGATATTGTTGACCATATTGTGGCCTCTGAAAGTCACATTTTTGTCTTCTACTTTGCCATCCAGCTTCAGGTATGCCAGTACACTTCCTGTAAATGATACCGCCCCAATGATCAAGGTAGATATCAATATAGACCCCGTACCAAGAGACATGACGCTATCTTTGGTATGATACAGCTCTATGATGGCCAATATCATCGCCGATGCTCCTCCGAACCCATTGAACAATGACACCAATTGGGGCATTTCTGTCATTTGCACTCTTTTGGACATCCACCAGCCGATGATACCTCCGATCAAGATACCGATCAAGATAAAATGATAATTGCCATAGGAATTTTCTATCGGATCTATGATGGAGGTCACTATTGCCAATCCCATACCGGCTGCTGCTATCAAATTACCTTTTCTAGCGGTATCAGGAGAGCTCAAATATTTTAAGCCCCAAACGATACTTATCGCCCCTATGAGGTACAAAATCTTTACTAATGCTGCTACATACATACTTTCAGTAATTAAAACTTTATTTTTTCTTTTTAAACATGGAGAGCATCCTGTTGGTCACAGCAAATCCACCCATCACATTGATCATACCCAGGATGATGGCGGAGATACCAAAAATGATGGTGCCGATATCCTCAGGATTTGTTTTGCGCAATAGTAAGATTCCTCCTATGATCACTATACCACTGACGGCATTTGCGCCTGACATCAATGGAGTGTGGAGGATCGTAGGCACATTGGATATGATCTCAAAACCTAAGATCACCATAAATACCAATAAATAGATTAGGACTACATTTTCATTGATAAAATTGACTAACTGATCCATATTATTGAGGTTTAGAGATGAGGGCAGATTTTATGATTTCATTGTCTTCATCCAGATTTGCCACTCCATCTTTGACGACTATCTGTAAGAAATTGATGATATTGTTGGAAAATAAAGTGCTCGCCACAGTACTTAAAGAATCTGAAAGATCAGAATCACCGATGATGGTCACTCCGTTTTTCACTATGGTCTTATTATTTTCTGTAAAAGCACAGTTACCTCCTGTAGAAGCTGCCAGATCTACGATCACGGATCCGGTCTTCATGTTATTGATGGTATCTTCGGTGATTAGTAGGGGTGCTTTACGCCCCCTTACCTGTGCAGTGGCGATGACGATATTAGATTTTAAAGCTTTTTCCTGGACAAGTGCTCTTTGTTTTTGGAGATATTCTTCTGATTGCTGCACAGCATATCCGCCTGCTCCACGATCATCTGCTGCTCCTTCTACTTCTACAAAAGTAGCTCCAAGGCTCATGACTTCCTCTTTGGCAGCTGTACGCGTATCAAAAGCTTCTACCACAGCTCCCAGCCTTCTTGCCGTAGCGATGGCTTGTAGTCCAGCTACTCCTGCACCGAGGATCATTATTTTGGTAGGTGGGATCGTTCCGGCAGCGGTCATCATCATCGGAAACATGCTTTGATAGTGCTCTGTGGACGCAAGTACAGCTTTGTATCCTGCCAGAGACGCCATCGACGACAAGATATCCATGGACTGGGCCAGTGTGGTCCTGGGTATCATATCCATACTGATGACATTGATACGGTGCCTCGATAGCTGCTCGATGACCTCTGGATATTGATATGGGGCAAACATAGATATATAAATAGCGTCTTTCTTTATAGTTGCTAATTCTGCATCGGAGATGGGGGCTATACTTACTATGATATCGGCAGTGGTAAGTACTTTTTGTCTGGAGACTGCCGCAATTCCACATTCAGTATATTGGTCATCTCCAAACTGTGCCTTCAATCCTGCACCAGATTCTACCATCGCTTCCAAACCCATGGCTTTCAATTTTTTGACAGCAGCCGGGACGATAGATACTCTATTAAAATTCTGTTCTTTTAAAATACCTAAGATCATTCTTTTTAAATATTAAAGGCACGAAGATATGAAATTTGTTATATTATGTCACGAAGTGCCATAGTTTTATTTCGTCTCAATCATTATCTTTTGACCAATAATTTGAATGGATC
Source organism: Saprospiraceae bacterium (assembly GCA_049289435.1). Lineage (GTDB taxonomy): Bacteria > Bacteroidota > Bacteroidia > Chitinophagales > Saprospiraceae > OLB9. The sequence continues at coordinate 3,262 of JBATLS010000087.1, forward strand.
CTGAGCTTTGTCAAAGCTTTGTAGATTGTACTTTTCTATTTTGGAGATTAGTTTTTGTGCATAGTTTTCATCGGTAGCATAGCCGCAAAATTTTAGTCCGTAAGCCCATGCGACATAGTCTGTTTTATCAAAACCAAAGAGTGAGCCATACCTCTCCGTTTGAATCAAAAAATTGGATCTGTCTATATAAGAGTCTATATCAGACGAATACGCCCTGAAGCATGATTCGATCAGGAGTCCTTTTTTATTGAGATCATCATCTTTCTGGTAGTATGTCTTACCTGTCCAGTAAGATTTACATTTGATGCCAAAATGATTATTGGCCTCAGTCGCCAATTTACTCTTACCATAATTGGATTCATGCAGCCCTTGCGCCAATGTAATACTGGCCGGGATGCCCGTACGGTACATTTCTACTATGGCCAGATCTTTATACAGCTCTATATATTCTGATGCGGCAATTTCCGAATTAAAATCAAATGATACCAACCCTATACTGACGACCAGTATGAATACTCTTCCGATAGACATATTGCAAAAAATTATACTTTGACAGTTTCAAATGTCGTGCCAAAGATGACATTATTATATTAAAAAAACCAAATATGTCTAGATTTAATAGTCAAAAGAAATTAAATTGCGAAAAATATTAATTTTAATACGTTCAAAATCTAACGATTAAAATCTAAAATTTTTGCAATTAAATTTACTTTAAGTATAATAGGCAAAAGGGGTTAAAAAGGGATGGTGGTGAACAAAATCAATTACTTCTGGAAATCCAGGAATAGCGAAAATAGAGTAAATTTCTTAAATAATTCAACAAAAAGACACCATATTTTTCACAAATATGGTGTCTTATAAAATCGAACGAAAAGCAATTATTCTTCCGTCAAAAGCAATTAAATTAAAAAAAATATATATTTTAATACGTTCAAAATCAATCGATTAAAATCCAATATTTTACAATTTATCTTACTTTAAGTATATATTATTTTGGCAATAAAACTTCATTGATCACATGGATCATACCATTGGAAGCGGGGATAGAAGCTAAGATTTCAGCCGTTCCGTTGACAAAATATTTGCCATCTTTTACTGTGATAGTAATGGACTTAAGGTTGACTTGCTCGTATTTTTGTCCATCCTGAAAGTAGTCCGTCTTTAGCGAGCCCACATAGGTATGATACTCCAATATATTGACCAAATCTGCTTTAGCCTCTGGCTTTAGTAGTCCTTCTACGGTCCCTTTGGGCAATTTGTCAAATGCAGCGTTTGTAGGAGCAAATACTGTAAAAGGTCCCGCATTGCTCAAAGCATCTACGAGTCCACCCGCTTTTACTGCTGCTACCAAAGTAGTGTGATCAGCACTGCCTATCGCTACCTGCACAATATTTGGATTGGATACATCATCTACTACATTTGATTGACCTACACCATCCTGTGCTGCAGTTGGACTCGTGGAGATATCTTGACTGGTGCTATCGGTAGCTGATTTACATGAAAAAAGTACACTTGCCGCGATCATTAAAACAAAAATTGGTTTCATATCTTATGATTTTTAATTTGATGCAAAATAAAACTTCTATCAGTCAAGATTTTATGAGTATAATCATAAGTCTTAATAATTTGGGTCATCACCGTGAATTGGAAAAAATAAGAATAAAGACAGATGAAATGAGCATGAGTAGCCTGCCGGAAAGGCAGGCACAATCCGTGATGATTATTTTCATGCGAATTCCATCTGGCTTCTTTAAACAGGCATTCAGAGAATGCCAATTGAAAAAATAAACAGATGAAATGAGCATGAGTAGTAACACACAAACGGTGATGATTATTTTTACATGCGAATTCCATCTGGCTTCTTTAAACAGGCATTCAGAGAATGCCAATTAAAAAAATAAACAGATGAAATAAACTTTTGATGAAGTCATTTAAAAACGTATGTTAAAATGATATGTAAGTGCTTGTAATTCAGATTGATATAAAATTTCATTTTCA
>JBATLS010000088.1:0-4148 GCA_049289435.1 Saprospiraceae bacterium
CACCTACTCAGATTGGGTGCTAATTTGTCTTTGTCATCCGAACTCAATCCTACTCCAGATTCACTGGTAAGGGCGATTGATAAGTATGCCAAATTGCTGGGTGACAGAGGGGAAAAAGCTGTAAGACGCAATGCACACGAACCTTGGCGGCAGTTTGTAAATTTAATGGTCATCAAATTGGAAAATACCATTTCAGGAAGTTATAGTGATTCCACCCTTTATTACAGAAGTAGCCATGAGTTGCAAAAAGACTTAAAATTTATCAGGACGTTATTGATAGAAATCAAAGCGGACAAGATTGTCGAAAGTCTAATGTTTCCATTGGAGAGACTAGTTCAGAGTTTTGGGTTTCATTTGGCAAAATTGGATATAAGGCAGAATAGCACCTATTATGAAAAAGCGATTACGCAGATATTAGAGAATTCATCACAACACAATACCGACTATCAACTTTGGGATGAAAGTAGCCGCCTGCAATTCCTAAATAATGAAATAGAATCTCTTGAATCGATCACCAACGTAACTATATCCTACGGCGATGAAGCAGACAATGTATTGGATTATTTCAGGGTATTAAAGGATCATATCGATCACTATGGCTCAGATGGTATTGGTGCATTGATCGTGAGCATGACCAGGAGCATGAGCGACCTGCTGATGGTATATTTTTTCATGAAAGAAACTCATCTCCTGGGTTCTGACTTACAAGTGGTACCATTATTTGAGACCATAGAAGATTTGGACAACGGTGCAAATATTTTGGATAAATTCCTAAATCATCCTACATCTAAAAGACGCCTAAAATTACTACACAATACTCAGGAAGTGATGGTTGGCTACAGTGACAGTAATAAGGACGGTGGGGTATTATCGAGTAAATGGAATTTATACAAAGCGGAAAAAGCACTCTCAGAGATAGGAGCCAAAAATGGGGTCAGAGTTTATTTCTTCCATGGTCGGGGCGGAACCATCAGTCGTGGTGGTGGTAAGTATCACCGTTTTATAGACAGTAAGCCTGCATCTACGATTAATGGAAAATTAAAACTTACAATACAGGGAGAGTCCATTTCACAGCAGTTTGGTAATCTGTTGACAGGCACTTACAATTTACAAATGTTGGCTTCAGGTGTAGCAGTACACAACATGCCGCAATCAGGTAAGAAAGAAACCGAACATCCATTCAGCACTTTGGAATGGCTGTCTGAAACGTCTATCCAGCATTATAAAACATTGGTCAGTGATACTGATTTTATCAAATTCTTTAGCGAAGCAACTCCCATAGACATCATAGAACAAAGCAAGATCGGGTCCAGACCAGCACGACGAACCGGCAAAAGGTCATTAAAGGACCTCAGAGCCATCCCTTGGGTGTTTAGCTGGAGTCTTTCGAGGTTTTCATTGACCGGCTGGTATGGTGTAGGCTCTGCTTTGAAAGAATTGAAAGAAAAAGACTTGAGGCAATATGAAGTCCTAAAAACTTCAGTATCTCAGTGGCCTTTTATGAAGTATTTTCTCATTCAAACAGAAACCAACCTTTTGATTGCCAATCCCGAAATCATGAATATGTATGCCGGGTTAGTTTCTGATGATCTCATCAAAAAGAAGTTTATGGAACTTTTGCTTGCAGATTATCATGAGGGGCTGATGCACATTGCAGATCTTTTGGGCCAACCTGCTGATATCAGGAGAACAGGAATGCTAAGTTCGTTGAAGCTCAGAGAAAAAGAGCTGAAAGTATTGCACAAACTGCAGATTGATTCTATCAAAAAATGGCGCAAGTTAAAAGAGATGGAAGATCCCGAAGCCGATGTCTTGCTGCTCAAACTTTTACGTATCATCAACTCACTTTCAGGAGGCCTGGGTAATACCGGGTGATCATAAAATACAAATCCATGAAGAACATCGCACTCTTATCATTACTCTTTATTTTGATTACATCGTTATCTGGTTTTGCGCAGCATAATGAAGTGCAATACACAGTAAATGAAGGGGGTATATATGGTGAAAAATTTGACTCTACTGATAATGATGAAAATAAGTACAACATAGATAACAAAATTTATTTAGCTGGTAAAAAATTTATGTATTCTTATTTTCACATGGATACCACCGGCAAAAAGTATTTAGTTGCCAAGGGTCAGCAAATACAAAGTGATCATACCACCTCTTTTGACTGGGATTTCATAGAGTATGACAATCAACATAAAGAGACCATCAAATATATCATCCTGAAGCCAAAGAATGGAAATCCGTTTAAAGATTTTGTACCTGATTATTATCAAACAGTGATAGAATACGAATACGTCATGGCTAATGATAAAGCATTTACAATGGAAATGACAGGTGTGATCGAAAACGAGATGAACATATGGATACACCCACCACGGAGTAGCTATTTTCAGATCCTGGAGATCAATCCTTTCCCTTATATCAGATTTCCATATACTAAAGGCAAGCAATGGAACTGGAATTTAGAAATCGGAGACCGATGGAGCGACAAAAGATGGTTGGAGTGGAAAGGACAGATAGAAAATTTATATCAATACGAGTTTATCGGCATTCAGGAAATTGAAACCAAATTAGGTCCGATGAATTGCTACATTGTGAAGGGCACAGCCAGCAGCAGGATAGGGGAAACCGGGCTAATATCATATTTCAATGTGGATTATGGATTTGTGAAATTGGACTATACGAATATTGATGGATCGAAGACAATACTTGAGCTCGAGAAAATCGAGTGATCGGACATTTTAAATGTTCTTGCCAGGATTTATACAAATATTTGTGCTGACATTGGCTTCCATTTTAATTTTCAAAGTGTATATTTGGCAAGTATTTTCTTTAAGCGACATCTAACCTTCAAAAATAGCCATCATGAAATCAGTTATTTATTCTTTTTTGTTTTCAACTTTACTGCTCGCAGGGTGTATCGGGAATCCAAAAAATGCATCTCAGACTGCTGAGAATAACTATATGGACTATTCTGGTCGCGATGATCAAAAAACCGGAGGTATAAGGATGATACCTATCACAACGGCCAAAGGAACTTTTAATGTTTGGACCAAAAGAGTGGGCAACAATCCCAGGATGAAAGTTTTACTCCTTCACGGTGGTCCTGGTGGAACACACGAATTTTTTGAAAATTTTGACGGATACCTGCCTAAAGAAGGGATTGAGTACTATTATTATGATCAGTTGGAATCATATTACAGCGACAAGCCCAACGATTCGACGCTCTGGACTACTGCACATTTTGTAGAAGAAGTAGAGCAGGTTCGAAAAGCATTAAACTTAGACAAGGATAATTTTTATTTGTTGGGTCAATCCTGGGGCGGCATACTGGCCATGGAGTATGCGCTCAAATATCAAGAAAACCTGAAAGGCTTAATCATTTCCAATATGATGGCAAGTGCAGTAGAGTATGAAAAATATGCCAAGGAAGTATTGGGGCCAAAGATGCCACCCGAAGTATTCAAAGAAATCATGGATCTGGAAGCAAAGGAAGATTTTTCTAATCCGAGATATACCGAGTTGGTAACACAACACTATTATACTGAGCATGTTCTACATCTCCCACTGGCAGAATGGCCTGAATTTGTCAATCGTGCTTTCTCTCATCTCAACCCAAACATCTATATCTATATGCAAGGGTATAGCGAATTTGGCATGACCAAAAACGCCACTTTGAAAGGATGGGATGTATCCGGCAGATTGAAGGAATTGACTATTCCTACACTGATGATCGGCGGTAAATATGACACCATGGATCCCAAATATATGGAGTGGATGAGCACCCAAGTACAGAAGGGTGGGAGCCTGACTACCAATGGTGCTCACTTATCACAGTATGATGATGCCGATACTTACTTTACCGGGCTCATTAAATTTATCAAAGATGTGGATAATGGGATCTTTAAATGACATTGAGAAAGTTAAAAGTTAGTCTAATACGGTTCTATCACCCTTTTTTCTCTATCTTTTTTAGACTTTCCATCCTGTTGCGTACCAGGAAATGATTGAAAATGTCATTTTTTGAATTATTTCATTTCTTCATCTGTTTATTTTTTTAATTGGCATTCTCTGAATGCCTGTTTAAAGAAGCCAGATGGAATTCGCATGAAAATAATCATCACGGTTTGTGTGTTACT
>JBATLS010000089.1:0-4883 GCA_049289435.1 Saprospiraceae bacterium
GCTTTTCTCTGTCCAAAAAAACGAAGTTGCATCTGGGTGGCTATGCTGGATATAGAATCCATACAGTCCAAAAACTCAGACTCAAAGTACCCAATGAAACCATCCATGAACACATCTACGCCAGACACCAACTCAACAATTGGCTTTATGGTGGGATGGCATCCCTGGATATCGGAGGATTTGACATCATTGCCAGATACCATTTCTCTTCATTGATGAAAGACAACCCTACATTTGATTTTAGCACTTTTATGATTGGTACATCGTTGAGTATGTTTTGACGTGTGGATGTATTGTCATTTATAGTTTGGTGTAATGCATGAAGCAATTTATGTTTCATTATTCGGGTGAAAGCAATAAATGCTCTAAATTGCATCGTTTTAGTAAATGGTTTGCCTAAATCCACTTTGTTTTGTTCTTTCAAAATGTGGGGTTGGAGTTGACATTCACCAAATAAACCTATAGTCAGTCGATTGAACATGTCCTTATTCAGCAAAAGTAATTATTGGAAAATCCTGCTCATGATTTTGGGTGCGGGCATCCTCTTATTTACGGTGATGTACTCCAATTATCTGGCTACAAAACTGAAAGAAAATGAAGAAAAAAATATACTTTTATATAAAGAAGCACTTGTAAGGCTATTTGAGCCCATCAATACGAAGTCTGTAGAGATGTGTGAGAGCAGATACAATGAGTTTTTAGAAATGGTCAGGGATTCGTTTCCCCTGCCAGTGATCTCAGAAGATGAATCTGGCAATTTGGAAGGTTTTAATTTTTCGGCGGATAAAGGCAATGATTCAATTTACCTTCAAAATAGAAAATATGAGTTTTTGAAGTCTGGCAAGATACCTATTTCTGGAGAAGGATATGCCAGTAATACCTATACTTTCAATTCTCCATTGCTCAACTATATCAAACTTTTTCCCATCGTTCAGGGTCTTTTGGTGGGATTGTATATAGCTTTGGGATATATCTTGTTCAGTTCGTCCCGAAAATCGGAGCAGAACAGGGTGTGGGCAGGTATGGCAAAAGAAACGGCTCATCAGCTGGGCACTCCTATCAGTGCGATACTTGGCTGGATAGAGTACCTGAGAGACAGTTTTGAAAATCAACCCGAATACCTGCCTGTCCTCGATGAGTTGAATAAAGATGTAGATCGTCTCGAGTTGGTGGCAGATCGTTTTTCGAAGATAGGATCCGATCCGGTATTGCAAAGTGCTTCGATTTATGCAGAACTGTGTGAAGTAAAAGAATACCTCCAGCTACGATCTCCAAAGAAAATCATTTTTAATTTTGAGCCTCCGGAGACTGAAGTATTTGCCATGATCAATAAGCATCTTTTTGCCTGGGTAATAGAGAATCTGGTTCGAAATTCTCTTGACGCTTTGGATGGTAAAGGGACGATATCCTGCAAAGTGTATAAACAACACAATTATGCATGTATCGACTTGTCAGATACTGGTCATGGTATTCCCACCAATAAGTTCAAATCAGTATTCAAACCCGGATACTCTACAAAAAAGCGGGGATGGGGACTGGGGCTTTCCCTTGCAAAACGCATCATCGAAGAATATCATAAAGGTAAGATATTTGTCAAATCATCCAAACCCAATGAGGAGACCACCTTTAGTATCATCATACCAATCACTGCTTAAGTCTATCCTTCTGATTCGATTTGCATCAACGTCCGAAACGCAGCATATTGCCCTGCGTATCTGTCAGCATGTTTTTTCTGAAGAGATGCAGCAAAGTTTAGCTGATAAATATCAAAATCCGATATATCCTTTGCCACATACTGAACTGCAAATCCAACTCCGTGCTCATCTGGATCCTCCATGATGCGTGTCAGGCGATAACTCTCAAAGCATCCCGTATCCATGATTTCCGGGATATGAACCTGATTCATCCATTCCAACCATTCCTGATGAACAGAGGTGTCAATTTTTACTGTCACATTGTACAATATTTTCATGCTTGGGTCAGGTTTTTTGTCAGTCAGCAATATGATGATTTAATTCTTGTGCCTACTGACCTGATCATAGCTCGTCACCTCTCAGTTTTCTGAATCTGGCTCTGGCTTCCACAGCAAAGGTACTGGAGCTATAATCCAAAAACAATTTTTCATATAGCGCTTTGGCTTTTTCAGGTTCGTTCAGCTTTGTTTCGTATAGCGTAGCTAAGTCAAAGATGGCATTGTCCGCTTTTATTTCTTCAGGAAATTTTTCGATGATGGTTTGATACATACTGATCATATCTTCAGTCTTGCGCAGTTTCTTAAAAATATCCGCCTTGGCGTACAAAACGTCGTCCTCGAGGCTATGCTCCGGGAAGAGTATCTTGATAGAATCTAACAGTACTAAGGCTTCCGCATACCTATTTTGGAATGATAATAAATCCGCTTTGGCAAACATCTGTAAGGTGACCTCAGTAGTGTCCATACCCAGATTGTCCAGTATAAATACAGACATATCGATGGCGTCATTGGAGATTAGTTTGGAAGTGGCTCCTTTGAGTATTTTGAATTGTTCCTGAGCCCATTGGAAGTCTCCGGCATAGTAAGACAACTTGGCATTGCGGTATCGTGCGTATTCGCCTGTTTGACCTTCTTTGAAATCTTTGTCCACCTGACTAAATAATAGACTTGCTTCCCACCTGTCCCCATTCATCAGATAATAATCACCCAACGACAGTTTGGCTTTGGCTACAGACTCCGGGTGCAAGCCACCGAAAAGTCTTAACTCCTCGAGTATCATGATGGCAGTGTCCAATTCGTTGACATAAAGTGCTTCAAAGTCGGCAAACTCCTGCATCAGTGGCGCAGTCTGCGTATTTCGCCCCATTTCGTTGAGAAATGACACATACTCTGCCTTCAAAGAAAGCAAATCTTCTTTAGAGTAGTTAAAATTTAGGGTGACTTTGGCTTTTTTGCTGTTGAGTAGTCCTCGTTTGGCATCCAAATAAAAACTGGTATTGCGCCCGTGATTGGTGACAATATATTGATATGCTTCGATGGCTGTGGTAAACTCGTTTTCCTTGTATAGATATTCTGCCAATTGGAAAACCCTGGCTCCGTTCTCCTCAAACTGTCGGTCTAAGGCTCTGGCTTGTCTCAAAGCCTTATCATACTCCTTTTTTTGAATAAAAGACCATTGGAGCAATTCACCGTAGTGGGGTATATCGGTCTTTTCTTGTATTTTTTGATACAATTGCTTTTGAAGTTCCTCATAATCATCCTCTGACAAATATCGCTGGAGGCTGGTTTGTACATTGATGCTGGTAGGTTCTTTTTCTGCACTCAGGAGGTAGTACTTGATCATATTTTTGACATCACCTTGTCTCCTGTACAAGTCGGCCAGATTATAAACATAGAGATTTTGAATATTGGATAATTTTTCTCCTTTGAGAAAAGTCTCTATTGCCAGATCATATTTGGCCAGATTGGTAAATGTATTGGCCAGATTGGTAATATTGGTAGGGTCGGGATTGAGATTATTGATGGCTTTCCTAAACTCTTCTTTGGATTTGTCTATAAATCCCTGCCTTTCTAATAGGTTGCCATTGGTCACATATAGGGAAACATCGTTGGGATTATTTTTGAGTTCGGATTCTATGATTTTGGATGCACGTCCATAGTCTTTCAGTTCCAGCAGACACTGAACATACCAATTGAAGTACGACTTATTATTGGTATTTTCTTGATATAAAGACTCATAGATTTGTGCTGCTTTTTCGTATTCTCCCGAATTGAAGTACTCGGTAGCCAACCTATATTTTTGTTGGCCTATCCCACCATTGGATATTATTAAAAATACACCGATTAATATAAAATTATAATAACTCTTACTCATTCTAAACCATTAAAACATTACACACTGATCATGAAATTCAATAAGGTAAACGCAAAAACTTACCAGAAAGTTATGATAGTCAAAACTGGAATGGATCGACAGATATATTTTTACCATTTACAAAGGACGAATTTGTAAAATATCAAACCTTAGATACCTGTATCATCAGACTCAGGTCTTCAGTGATGTCTATCAACTCACCTTCTACTTTTTGGTCGAGGGTGATGTCTGTCCCCAATACCTCATTTTGAATGTACTGACCATACTGAAGTACGGCAGGTCTGATGACATCATGGTCCTGTATAACGATGCGTATCTTGTCCGTCACATTAAAGTCACTGTTTTTTCTGATGGTCTGGATTCTGTTGACCAACTCCCGGGCCAGTCCTTCTGAAATGAGATCATCTGTCAGGCTCACATCCAATGCCACGGTAATATCGCGGTCAACAGCTACCTGCCAGCCTGGTATCTGGTCAAAACTGATTTCTACATCTTCATTGGTGATGACATATTTTTCACCTTGAATTTCCAGGATATATTCATTGGTCTTTTCAAGCTCCACGATCATCTTTTGGTCAAACGCAGCGATCATATTGGCGCCTTCTTTCATATGCTTACCCAAGTGTTTGCCCAGCGTCTTGAAATTGGCCTTGATTTTTTTGCTGATAAACCCATCAGTATCCGTGATGTATTCGATGTTTTTGACATTGACTTCTGACAAGATCAGCTCTTTGACAGCATCTACCTGATGAATAAATGTCTGATCCAGTATAGGAAGCAAAATTTTGGTCAGTGGTTGTCTCACCCGAATGCCTTCTTTTTTGCGTATAGACAAAACCAGTGATGAGATACGCTGGGCATAATCCATGCGCTGCTCGAGGACCTTATCCATCAAAGTACTATCTGCAACGGCAAAATCTGCCAAATGCACGGATTCGCAAACTTCTTTTTGGGTTGCTTCATTTAGATTGCGATACAACCAGTCCGAAAACATAGGTGCGATGGGCGCCATCAGTTTTGACAATTCTGAAAGAC
>JBATLS010000090.1:0-5902 GCA_049289435.1 Saprospiraceae bacterium
ATTTTTTGCCAGAGCCAAGGCATCATGTGCAATGCCTGCACTCTTAATCCTGGGGTCATCGTAAATCAGGATTTTGATGCATGTCATAAGAGCAACCAGCTGAAATTTGACGTTACAAAAAGTTTTCCAGTCAGCGCATTTGATTCTATCACTTATGATTATACCAATGTGGTGTTTTCAGATACTATGCTTTTGGCATATCAAACAAATCCTGACCTCACATCATATTCTGCTGGGAGATATACTATTTGTCCGGTCCAGACTGCCAAGGGGCAACAGGGAGTCCTCCCCACAGTGGGCATCAAATCAAATCCAGAGCTCCTTAAAAAATATTTTTTCGAAAATGCAAGCTGTGCTGACGTTTCTGATAAGTGCATGATAGTCAATATTATACCAGAAAAACCAATCGTCAACATTGTAAAATATATATGTCAGGACGAAGGATATACCTTTCATGATACTACATATTATCAGGCTGGAATATACCATGTCGTTGTCCAAAAAGGTATTTGTGATTCGACGGTCATATTGGATTTGCGAAAGAATACTATTCCATTTTCATTAATCACGGATAAAGATTCTATCAGTTGTCTCAACCCCTCTATTGGTATAAATGCCGTACCCAGTGGAGCCATAAGTGGGATGGTATCCTACGATTGGTTTACGCAGGATGGGGCAATCGTAGGCAATGTGAATGGTTCTACTATTGAAGCAAATGCAGCAGGTAAATATTTTGTATCCATCAGTTTGACTGCCAATGGTATCACTTGCACAGATACCTTGCACAAACAATTGTTTAAGGACAATAGCTTTCCTACCATCAAACTTCAGGGAGATACCATCACTTGTTTGCAAGATACAGTAATTATCAGTGCTTTTGTATCACCGCCAGTCAATGTCAAGGAATGGCGATCCAAAAATGGGTTCAACTTCATAGCATCCAATGAGAGTGCCAAGGTTTGGGCATCAGATACTTATTATTTCAAGGTAAAAAGTGATAATGGATGCGAAGTTATAGACTCCATTTTCATATTTGAAAATAAAACTGTATCGATACCATCATTCAGATCTGATACCATCACTTGCATCAAGGTGGTGGCTCAAATAAATACTACAGTAAGTGATAGTACCCAATACAACTATTTTTGGTCAGGGGTGCTCCCCGGTTTTATCAATGCCCAAAATCCTTTTGTCAATCAAGCAGGTATATTTAATCTGCGACTTACGCATCAGAAAAATGGATGTGTGAAAAATTTTGTAGCAAAAGTTGAAGAAGATAAAACTCCCCCATCCATACTACTATTGAGCTCGGACACCCTCACCTGTCTGAAAACAACAGTGGTACCAAATTTTTTGTTTGGTCAGCCGATTCAGACGTACAGATGGTCTGGTCCAGGATTATCTTCAAGCCAAATGTCACCTGCAGTCACCCAAGCAGGCAATTTTGTAGTGTCGGTGACCTCAGCTATAAATGGTTGCCCGGCTTCTGCTTCATTCACGATTTATAAAGATGATGACATACCACAACTCCAATTTAGTGCTGATTCGATATCGTGCCATATAGACAGTGTCAGGATATTGGTGACAAGTAATGAGCCACTGAAGGCCACTCATTGGACAGGTCCCAATAATTTTCAAAGTGTGGATATTTCTCCATTTGTTTACTCCAAAGGGATATACCATTTGTCATTTGAAGGCATCAATGGATGTATGGGTACAGCACTGTATGAAGTTGAAAGTTCTCGTGATGTGCCAGATCCAAGATATGGTGTGGACTCCATTTCATGTCTAAATGATACTGCAACATTTAGATTGCTCACTTCTTCTCAAAACTATGATTATATCTGGGCTGGACCAAATAGCTTCACGGACAGTATCGCAGAGCCTATGGTATTTGAACCAGGTATTTATACCGTGACAGTGACAGATCCCGTCAGTGATTGCAAAGCCATCAAAAGTTTTAATGTCGTTGATGACAGAGTTTATACCATTCCCGATTTGACAGTCGATACTTTGGGATGTGTAAAGAAAAGTGTACAGCTTTTTTTTAATAATACCGACATAAAATCGATGAGTGTAGTGGGACCTTCATTTGTATCAGAAGATATTTCTCCCTTTGTGACGGAGCCAGGAAGATATACCTATACCATTGTAAATGATAAAAACTGTGTTACAACAGGTACTGTCGATGTCATAAAAAACGATAGCGTACCGATACTCCAAAGTATATTCAAGCCATTTGGTTGTGGTCAGGATTCTATCTTGATCCAAGGATTTTCATCCATATCCAATACTAACTTATCCTGGAAAGGACCATTTGGATTTTCTGAAGCTGGATCATCGGTATTTGTGAAAACGGGCGGCAATTACTCATTGAAGGGTGTCACGGCATTGGGATGTGAGACCATTTTGAATTTTTCTGTGGGGCATGATACTATCAAGCCTGAAGTAAAAATAATGCCCCATGACACCTTGACGTGCTTTCGTACTTCTGTCCAGTTGAAAGTCAGCGATACTACTTTCAATGGTATATTCAAATGGTTGCCCAACAATCTTGTATCTAATTCGGTACTGGTCACTACGCCCGGCAAGTTTGTTGTTCAGGCTACAGGAGCCAACAATTGTTCTGCTTATGATACTACAGTAGTCATTGAAAATAAAAAAATACCTACCTATACGTACCAATCATCGCTCATAAACTGCAAAAATCTTTTATCTGCAGTAAAGCTGATACCTGACTCAGATGTGACCTCCATCATATGGGACAACGCTACCAATCCTACCAATATTTCTGAACAAACCAGAGAATTTAATACGTCTTTTTTTGGTGATTATAGTTTTAAATTGACCAATGATCTCGGTTGCATAGCAAGTGGACGATTGGAAGTCAAAAGAGATGTATTGCCTCCCGAAATTATCAAAACCATCACTGATACGATCAATTGTAATCAGTCCACAGCAAATGTAGGGGTGGTATTGACCAATAAAGCCATTGAGTACCTGTGGAATGGCCCCAAAGTGATAGACCTAATAGCAGATAGTGTGATATCAGTAGCTGAACCAGGTGATTATTTTTTGAAGATAACGGGGAGCAACTACTGTGTCACTAATGTAAATTTTAAAGTGGCCATAAGCTATGGAACTCCAGAATTTATTACCTTTTCGGATACTTTGACATGTGAAAAAGGGAAAGTAAACATCGGAGTCATAGCATTGACACCATTGGCAGGCTACTCCTGGGAAGGACCTAACCAATATGCCAGTAGTGTTAAAAACCCTAAAGTGTTTGATGTAGGCACATACACGGTGACCGTCACAGGGGTCAATGGGTGTACTGCAGTACAAAATGTACAAGTTACCCAAGACATCACTCGGCCGTCTATCAGTATCCCAGATACGTTATTTTTGCCCTGTGATAAAAGCCCCATACAATTATCAGTCGCTTCAACTTCTTCTATAAAAGCGTATAAATGGGTATTTCCAGATAGTAGTATTACTGAAATCGATCGCCCAGTTTCAGCCATGGTGGGAAAGTATTACGTGCAAATCACCGGAATAAATGGGTGTTTTAGTATTGAAAAACCGTTCATCCTTTTGGTTGATAATGTTCCTCCAAAATTTTCATTTTCTACGGATACTTTGACATGTCTAAAGTCCATCGCACTTTTGAAAGCGTCAGGTGCTGCCAGCAATATGTATCAATGGGTCAGCCCAACGGGTAGGGTTTCTATTGGAGACCAGATCCAAACAAGCGAATCGGGCATCTACAAACTAAAAGTCATTGATGACAGAAAATGTTTAGACTCCACCGATGTCCAAGTATGGAGAGATACTATTACACCAAAAATAATGGTAAGTGTATCAGGTGAGATTCAATGTAAAGTAAAGAATGTGTCCCTGAATGCCAATACTGCCACGCCAAATACGGGGCTATCGGGTATCTGGACCACCGTAGATGGCAATATCGTGACCAAAGTAAGTGACTTCAATATCATAGCTGATAAAGCGGGAAGCTACTTATTCAAATTGACCAATAGGCTGACGGGATGTTCGAGCCAACAAATAATATCGGTATCAGAATCGGTGCAAAAGTTTACTTCTTTTGCAGCGGCAGTATCCCCACCTTCTTGTTTTGGGAGCGAAAACGGAGCAATTCAAATACTTAATCTGAATGGAAAAGAGCCCTATAAGATCAAACTCAATAATGTTATTAAAAATAATCAATTGTTGTTTACAAATCTGAGTCCTGGAGATTATAGCTTTGAGGTGACAGATAGTTTTGGTTGTATAGTCAATAAAGTGGTCAATGTACCACAGGGAGTCGATTTGAATATTGAGTTACAAAAAGAAGTGACGATCTTGTTTGGGGATTCACTTTTGTTGATGCCTAAATATAACACAGATCCGACAGGTACAGCCAAAATAATATGGTATGAAAGTGACTCTGTGGTTTGCCAAGGTTGTACTGAGCTATGGGTCAGGCCTTTAGCCAATAAATTGTATAAAATTGAGTATGCCGTAGATCAGTTTTGTAGAAAATCCGCATCGATACTGGTCAGAGTAAAAAATGACATCGACAAGGCCATACCTAATATTTTTTCGCCTTCATCCACCAACGGAAACGATAGGTTTTTTATCCCACAGATCAGGGGAATAGAGCGGATCAATTATATCAAAATATTTGGAAGGTGGGCAGAAAATGTTTTTGAAGCGTATGATATTTTACCAGGGGATGCTGCGTTAGGTTGGGATGGTACCTTCCATGGACAACCTGTCCAACCAGGTGTATTCTTACTGTGGGCCGAATTGGTGCTCGCAGACGGAAAAGTGTATAAATATCAAGGGGATTTAACAGTCATTCGGTGAGATGATATGATGATACCAATTAAAATTCAGGATTTTTAAAGCCTAAGCTGCTTTCATACCAAAACTAATATTACCTTTGTAGTACCTAACTGGGGTGCTTAAGTTTGCTTAGGCTGAGATCACACCCATTGAACCTGTTCAGGTAATGCTGAAAAGGGAATCAATTGACACCCTGTCAAACCATCTCATTAGGTAATTATTTAATATATTAATAATTAATTATGAGATACTTATACTCTTTTATTTTCTGGATATTCTTATACCCCACACTTTTTGCTCAATTTAGTATCCAGGGTAAGGTGACCAATGAGAAAGGAGAAAAGCTACCATATGCTACTGTGTTTTTGGAAGGTACCACAAGAGCCGCCGCCACTGATGAACAAGGTAAATTTTTAATCACTAATATTACACAAGGCACTTATTCACTAAAAGTTACTTTTGTGGGTTATCGATCATGGATGACTGAAATAGATGTTACAAAAGATTTTTCGATAGATATAGTCATGAGAGGTGAAATATATCATCTCGATAAGATAGAAATACAGGCCAATCGGGTGGGGGATAAAGGGATTTTTTCCCGACAAAACTTATCTAAGAAAGAACTCCAAAAAGAGAATTTAGGGCAGGATGTTCCTTTTATATTGCAATGGACACCGTCTTTGGTGGTGACATCGGATGCAGGCACTGGCATAGGATATACTGGCCTACGGTTGAGAGGCTCAGATCAGACTAGGGTCAATGTCATCATCAATGGTGTACCACTCAATGATGCCGAGTCTCAAAATGTATTTTGGGTCGATTTGCCAGACCTGATGGGTTCAGTCAACAACATACAGATACAACGTGGAGTCGGTACTTCTACCAATGGTGCGGGTGCTTTCGGGGGTACAGTCAGCATCAATACTGCAGATATCCGTATCCAACCATATGTGGATATCTCGGGCACTATTGGTGCTTTTGATACGCGAAAGATCGGGATTAATCTAGGTACAGGACTCCTGAACCATAAGTACATGATAGATGCCCGATACAGTAC
>JBATLS010000091.1:0-3075 GCA_049289435.1 Saprospiraceae bacterium
AACCTACTATATCCCCGATGCGATAGAGTGTACCTATGCTTCCTGTGGCTCGCCATGGAGTGGTCATCTTGTATTCAAATGTACCGTCAGGTGAGTCATAGTCGTGTGACTTATTTCCATTGTCAACATATGAATATGTCATACTTGAATTGTAATCATCTGTAAACCTAAACCATGTAGGCGATTGAAACGACCCTCCGATCCTTAATAAATTTAGCAGTTTGTACGTAAACCCAGCTTTGATGTTGAACCCCACGCCAGAAGTATTGAGCCTTTCTGTATAATCCAGGCTATTGAAAGTATTTATTTCATCATCAGGATCAGTCTCAGAGTAAGTTTTTGATTCTTCAAAACTAGCGAGCGGAACACCTATAGAGATTCCAAGATTTAAGTTTCGCTTATATTCGCCTGCCCATCCCAGCGTAAACTCATTGATACCCCCTCTCTGAGTGAGTGTCTGAGTCCTGAATACGGGTAAGTCAGGTGCGAAAAAATCAGTATCATAAAAATTGTCTTCATCAAAGTCATAAATGGCACCTACACTAAATGCCGGAAATGTGATAAAGTCATCGAGATCATCAGGTGATTTCCCATTGGCCTGCTCTGCAAAATATTCGGTGATAGAGCCTTTTATTTTGCCGCTGATCGTCACATTTCTATTGAAATCTGCAATTTTATTATACCCGATGGCAAAATTTGAACTGGTCCAGATATCACCAGGACTTGCAGCTATCACGACTCCTATATTGTCCAATCCTACCCTGCTCCCTTTGATGATCTCTTTGTTGTCGGGGTCTTTGTCAAAAAAAGCGGTGGACTTGAATGCACGTAAGGATGGAGTAAATGTAAATTCTGATTTGCGAAAATCGGCGATGCCCGCCGGATTGATATAGATGACTCCAAAGTCGCCACCCATAGAGCCAAAGGAACTTCCTACGCCTAGTACTCTTGCAGTACCTAATTGTTGCACAGAAGACCATCTGACTACGTCTGAAATATTTTGAGCAGTAGTCATTGATAAAGTTGTAACTGACAATATGATTGATAAAATTGTTCTCATATATTTTGTGGACTTTTAGGTCAATAAATTAGGTGACGGTGTGTATAGGTAAAATGTAAGTTTTGTATGAATATTTTACGTAGTCACTCTTTCGAATCTACGTTGGTATTAAATCAAAGGGCTGAATAATGCGTCATTATTTCAGCCCTCTGATAAGTATGTCTTTGTATATTAAATACTCCTATGAAGTACTATTCGTTTGTGCATTACCCACCTCCTCTTTGAGAAGATCTACTGCTACTGCTACCAGACGAGGATGAAGAAGAAGATGATCTTGATGGGCTGCTGCTGGATGATGATCTTGTAGGGCTTGCACTACTACTATTGCTTCTAGATGAAGATCCAGAGTCCCAGGAACTTTGCGACGAACTATTATCTCTTCTTGACGGGGTACTTTCACTTCTTGTATTTCTACTATTTTCTCTTTCGCTCCTTGTATAAGATTCTGACCTGCTGCTGCGGGAGGCGGAGTCACTATTGTTGCGGGAGGTCGAAGTCGCTGCTCTACTTCTCACAGGTGAAGTCTCACTGCTTCTTGTATTGTTATCACTCATTCTTTCTGAGGTATATATTCTTTCGGATCTTTGTCTCACTCCAGCATTTGCATCTTGTCGGGATGTAGTAGCAGGATTGATATCACCTCTGTATGTACTTTCGCTTCTTCTTGATCTAGGCGATGTGTTTTCCTCAATATTCTGAAGGTTTCTATCTGTCTGAGTGACGCCGCCAGTTACAGCTTCTCTTCTTGGTGAAGCGTTGCGCCCACTGGTAGATGATGCTAAAGAGCCAGCCTTACGACTACCATAAACTTTATTTTCATTCAGTCCAGTAGTGTTCCTGTTCCAACTACTATTATTATTCCAACTGTTCACATTATACACATTTCCATAATAATAGTTATTGCCCCAACCTCCATTTCCACAAGAATTCCATCCGTATGGACTATTCCAGGAGTTCCAACCGAATCCGCTATTCCATCTATTGAATGCAAAAGGATCATTCCAGGAGTTCCAACCGAATCCATTGTTCCAAGAGTTGAAAGCATATGGATTATTCCAGGAGTTCCAACCAAATGGGCGATTCCATCTGCCAAATGATGATCCTATGAATACATTGACCCCGAAGTTGTTATTGTTCCATGAATTGAAGGCATATGGATTGTTGAAATAATAATCATCATACCACCAAGAGTCAAAACTAGAGTATGCAAAACTTTGTACCATTGGTCTGTTAAATCTCTTGATACGAGTCGCATACGAATAGTCATCATAATTATCATATGAGTCATTATCATATTGGTCAGTATCGGAGTATGAGTCCTCATAATCATCATAAGCTACGGCTTTGGCAGTCTTTTCTATTTTGCCATCTTTACGATAATCATAATAAAGATCATCAAACTGAGCTTGTAAAGCGACTGACATAATCAGTAAGCCTAAGGTTAAATAAATGGGTGAAAATCTGGCTTTCATGTTTTTAAATTTATAATTTTAATATTTTGACCGCAATAAATATTTCTTATTTTCTCTATTAGTGTGCAAATTAATACCTTTGTGCGAATTATTTAGTTAAATCTGACTTAAAATTAAGTTTACTGTTGTTAAACTCTCTTAATTCTGCAATTTATACTAAATATCCTTCAATAGTACGACGTTTTCAGAACAAACAAAGTTCAAAAATAGCCTTCTTTATAGGTTTTTTAACAAATTTTTGTTTTATATAGTTAAATAATGGCAAAAGAGATCACAGGACGAGAGGAAAACTATTCACAATGGTACAATGATATAGTGAAAAAAGCGGGATTGGCGGACAGCAGTGCCGTGCGTGGCTGTATGGTCATAAAACCATATGGATATGCGATCTGGGAATTGATGAGAGACCAATTGGACAGCATGTTTAAAGAAACCGGGCATGTCAATGCTTATTTTCCATTATTTGTCCCCAAATCATTGTTTGAGGCAGAAGAAAAAAATGCAGAAGGTTTTGCCAAAGAGTGCGCTATAGTCACCCATTAC
>JBATLS010000092.1:0-1533 GCA_049289435.1 Saprospiraceae bacterium
GGGATGAACTGGGATTATTTCCCTATAGGCACTAACTACACTTATAGCTTATGGACTCAGGCAGACGCTACTATCATGGCGGCGCTGGATTCTGAGATGTCTTTGCTCAAAAACATGGGTGTAAACACCATCCGTGTATATACTGGCATACCCAAAAAATGGATACAGTACATTTATGAAAAGTATGGCATATATACCATGCTCAATCACTCGTTTGGTCGATATGGTCTGTCTATAGATGGAGCATGGGTAGCCAATACCGACTACGCAGACCCGAAAACCATCAGTATTTTACTAAAAGAAGTCAAGGACGTGGCAGCTGAGTATAAGAATACTCCTGGCCTGCTACTCTACCTGCTTGGTAATGAAAACAATTATGGTTTGTTTTGGGAAGGTGCTGAGACTGAAGATATACCTATGGAAGACAGGAAATCTACTCAAAAAGCATATCCACTCTACAGACTTTTTAATGAAGGTGCCAAAGTCATGAAAGCAGCAGATGGTTCGCATCCCGTAGCTTTGTGCAATGGTGACTTACTTTTTCTAGATATCATAGCTGCAGAATGTCAAGACGTGGATATTTTTGGTACCAACATGTATAGAGGTGTCTCATTTGGTGATGCTTTCGAAAGGGTGAAGAAGGTATATGGCAAGCCAATATTGTTTACAGAATTCGGAGCTGATGCGTTCAACTATATTGCAAATGAAGAAGATCAAAAGTCTCAGGCATACTATATGGTTGGGAATTGGAAAGAAATATATGAAAATGCAGCTGGAGTTGGAAAAACAGGAAATTCACTTGGGGGATTTACATTCCAATTTAGTGATGGATGGTGGAAATATGGACAAACATTAAATTTGGATGTCCACGATAACAATGCTTCCTGGGCTAATGGAGGTTACCAAAGTGACTTTAAAGAAGGAGAAAACAACATGAATGAGGAGTGGTTTGGTATCTGTGCTAAAGGCCCTACCAACGAACGTGGACTTTATCAATTGTATCCCAGATCGGCCTATTATTCTCTAAAACATGCTCACCAACTCCATCCATATAAAGAAGGTATAACTCTCAGCAGTATAAAAAGTTTCTTTGATGGCATCAATTTGGCGGATGATGAATTGCGTGCTCGCGGAGATAAAGCTGCACTCGAAGGCGAGAAAAACAAAAAGATCAGCATCAGCAGATTGTCAGCAGAACTAACCACTTTTAGCACAGGAGGAAGTTTGATATCTACTCCCAAAGATCCGGTAGCAGGCAGCCAGATATATCCAAATCAGTTGGGATTTGATCATATGCAATCTTTTTATGTAGGCGTACAAGCGAATCCATCACCCCAATTAAGAGCAAATGTGGAGTTTAATATTATTGGCCATGTGGCTCAAAATCCCATTGATCAAATTTTTTATGAAAATAGAGGGCGACCAGTAACGGTGAATACCAACAATGGTAACGTTACATTAGAGTCTATCAAAAGATTGCAGGTGTACCGTGCGAGTTACCAATGGGATCATAGGTTGTTTAGTCTTAATGGT
>JBATLS010000093.1:0-4507 GCA_049289435.1 Saprospiraceae bacterium
AGTAAAATAGTATGGAGATAGTACTCGAAGTTATAAAATATTCTATTCCGGCATTGGTTGTATTTGGTATTACTTATACATTGTTGAAGTATTTTTTTGGACAACAATATCAGTTGGCTTTATTAAAACAACAGGACTCTGTCAGGAAAGACATATTTGCTCTTAAGTTGCAAGCTTATGAAAGGATCATGATGCTTTGCGAGCGCATCAATATTGAAAACCTTGCGTACAGGTTGATGCATCCGGATATGGGGGTAGGAGAGTTAAGAAATGCGATGTTGGTCGCCATCCAGCAGGAATTTGAACACAATATATCACAGCAAATCTATGTCAGCGAAAATCTTTGGAAAATCATTCAATTGGCCAAAGATCAGCTGCAAATGTTGATCTCTGAAACCGAAGGGGATTCTAATGCTGATTATCTCAGCAAAATCAGGAAGAAGATGATGGATGATAAGATGGATCCAATTAGATATGCTAAGACGGCCATTCAAAGCGAGGTAGCCTTAATACTTTAGTCAGACAATATATAGTATGAAAAACATAAAATTGTATTCGATCATATTTATTCTTCTCTTTGGGCTAACCGCATGCCAAAAGCAAATTTTCCTTGCCGATATTGAGACGAGAGGGTATCGTATAGAAAAGGCATCTTTTCCGGTCGATGTCAAAGTAGCAACTATGATTGAGCCCTACAAGCTCAAATTGGACTCCACGATGAACGAAGTGATAGCTTATTGTGAAGAAGAATTGGTTAAGGGCAAGCCATCATCGACATTGACCAATTGGTTTTGCGATGCGTTGCTTGACGAGAGTCAAAAATTAGTCACCGAACCTTTAGACTTTGCCATTCAAAATTATGGAGGTATCAGAGTCCCCTATTTATCCAAAGGAGATGTCACGGTGGGAAAGGTGTATGAGCTGATGCCATTTGATAACATAATGTTCATTATGGAACTAAAAGGATCTGTAGTACAGGAGCTATTTGACAAGATGGCTGAATCGGGTGGTTGGCCAGTCAGTCGCACAATACATTTTGAGATAGCGTATGGCAAGGCCAAAAATATTAAAATCAATGGCCAAATGCTGGATCCTGGACGAATTTACAATGCGGCCATTCCAGATTATATCGCCAATGGAGGAGACAATATGGACTTTTTGAAGGGTGGAAAAGTAAATAATACTGGGGTGTTGATCAGAGATCTGCTGATCAGCCACTTAAGGTATATGAAGTCTATCGGTCAGACCATCGTACCAAATAATGAACAAAGAATCATAGAATAATGAGCATGAACAGAAGGAATTTTATTAGAAATACGACCTATTCGGGATTGCTGTTGACCACTGGGGCTTATCCATTGATGGCTGAGGCCTGGTCTCCGGACATCACCCGATTGACGATATTACATACCAATGATGTACATAGCAGGATAGAACCCTTTCCCATGGACGGAAGTCGCAATGAAGGTTTAGGTGGTGTTGCCAAGAGAGCTACCCTGATCAAACGAATCAGAGAAGAACAAAAAAATGTTTTGTTGCTTGATGCAGGGGATATTTTTCAGGGCACACCATATTTCAATTTTTTTGGCGGAGAGCTCGAAATGAAACTGATGTCAGAGATGGGTTATGACGCTGCTACCATAGGAAATCATGACTTTGATGGAGGCATGGACGGGCTAGTCAAGCAAATGAATCATGCGAATTTTCCACTGCTGGTCACTAATTATGATTTCAATGATACGATATTGAATGGTAAGACACAAGAGTACAAAATATTTAAGAAAGGAGGTATAAAAATAGGTGTGTTTGGTGTAGGAATTGAGCTGAATGGACTGGTACCCAAATCTCTTTATAAAGAAACTGTGTATCACGATCCTTTATCAGCTGCTCAAAAATGGGCATTAAGACTTAAGGAGGAAGAAAAGTGTGACTATGTGATTTGTCTGTCGCATTTGGGCTATAAGTATGGCGAAAATAAAATATCAGATATCTTTTTGGCTCAAAATACCGAAAACATTGATCTCATCATCGGTGGTCATACTCATACATTTCTGAAGGAGCCAGAAAGACTTGTAAATCTCGCCGGCAAACCGGTTTTAGTCAATCAGGTAGGGTGGGCTGGCATTGTCTTGGGTCGGTTGGACGTCTTTTTTGAGCGCAATAAAAAAGGCACTTGCGTGACGTGCAAAAACCTGATCATAGGTAAATAGACATAAGAGCGTTTTAAGTTCGAAACACCAGACATCTCTCAATTTAAGATCATAAAATATATGCCTTCTTCAATTGCAATTGGCTACAGCAAGTGGATAAAGAGTGCATATATTTTCCTGATAGCAATCTTTTAGATTTGCATTCTTCGAATGCAATTTGTGGTTTTGATTGCAATCAGAGATTGTAAGGCCATTATCAGCCTATATGATAATAATGGAGTCTGCAATCTGAATTTTTATATTAGTTTGGATTTTTTATCTTAGTAAAGGGATGTCATATTTGTCGCTATGAACTATGGAAACAATCGTGATGGGATGATACTATCAATTCCTACTAACCAACATTTATTATTTCAGTACTTTACCAATAATTATAATATTTAAGATTTAAAATATTGATATTTAACAAAATGTATATGATTAAAAATTATATTTTAAATTTTTATAACAGATTATCCATACTAAAAATAAATATGTTAAATTTCTGTTATCAGAGTTTTTTTAATCACAAAAAAATACTCACTTTTGCATCACTCCCGTAAAAACGATCCTAAGTGTGGAAGGATGAGAGAAGCTAATGGATAATTCCAAAATCCGATTAGTAGAGTTGGGCTAATTTATTTTTAACTAATTATTATTATACATCATGATAAAGGATCATCTTCTTGTCTGGAATAGTTGTCTCAACATTATTAAGAAAAGTATGGATGTGCAACCTTTCAAGACTTGGTTTGAACCGATCAGACCAGTCAGATTGGTGAATGATATTCTGACGATACAAGTACCAAACAAATTTTTTTACGAGTGGCTTGAAGAGCACTATGTAGATATATTGAGGACTGCTGTCAAAAAAGAACTGGGGCCACATGGAAGTCTGGAGTACAATATCATGGTAGAAAATCATAGAGATATTTCCAATGATAAAGAAAAGACAAATCCTAAAAAGACAAAAGAAGAAGAATCAAAATTTATAAATCCGTTTGTCATCCCGGGAATTAGAAGAATAAAAATTGATTCACAACTAAACAAGTCATATACATTTGAAAATTTTGTACTTGGGGAGTGCAACAAATTTCCGGGTTCAGCAGGAATGGCCATCGCAAAGAAGCCCGGTGGTACTGCGTTCAATCCATTGGTTATATATGGTGATGTGGGTTTGGGTAAGTCCCATTTGTCCCAAGCCATTGGCAATGAGATCATCCAATCGCAAAGTGAAAAGCAAGTAGTTTATGTGACCGTCGAAAAATTTACTAATCAAGTAATACAAGCCATCAAAAGCAATAGTGTCAATGATTTTATGAATTTTTATCAAATGATTGATGTCTTGATCGTGGACGATATTCAGTTTTTGTCTAATAGGTCCAAAACTCAAGAGATATTTTTTAATATCTTTAACCAATTACACCAAGCTGGCAAACAGATTATCCTCACTTCAGACAGGTCTCCCAAAGATCTTTCGGATGTGGACGAACGATTGATTTCGCGATTCAAATGGGGATTGGTTGCAGACATAAGAGTGCCTGATGCGGAGACAAGATTGCGTATCCTTGATAAAAAACTTGAAAAGGAAAACTTGACTCTACCTGCTGAAATCAAAGAGTATATATGTGCTCATATTAAAAACAATATTAGAGAGTTGGAAGGAGTCGTCATTTCATTGGTGGCTCAATCGACCCTCAATAAAAGAAATATCGATATGAAATTGGTCAAAGATGTCATCAAGCAATTTGTATCGCAAGTAGATAGAGAGATCAGTGTCGAAAATATAAAGCTGTTAGTAGCGCATCATTTTGATCTACCTGTTGAAAAATTGCATTCGAAAACGAGACTTAGGGACATAGTTATGGCCAGACAATTGTCGATGTTTTTGGCAAAAAATTATACCAACAGTTCTTTAAAAGTCATCGGAAATTCCTTTGGAGGTAGAGACCACAGCACAGTGATTCACTCCCTAAAGACCGTACAGGATATGATGGATACGGACGAATTATTTAAAGATAAAGTCAACTTACTGATAAAAAAAGTACAGACAACTTTAGTAAATGTATAGTAGATATTGTAATAAGTATTATCTTTGCACCGCATTTTAAATATTATTAGAATTGAAGAATTTTTTATTGCTTGTTTTTAGCATGTTTATTTTTGCAACTTGTAAAAATGCGGATGGTTCGATCGGCGATGATGAATTAACTTGGCTAAATATTGAGCAAGCAAGCGAGATAGGCAGCAAAGCGAATGATAAGAAGTTTTTAGTAGATGTATATACAGATTGGTGTGGTTGGTGTAAAGTGATGGAT
>JBATLS010000094.1:0-3043 GCA_049289435.1 Saprospiraceae bacterium
TTCTTTTTACTTACACAACCAGTACTAAAAAGTGCAGCAATGAATAAAAAAATGGTAAATTTCAAATATCTCATATTTATAAAAATTTTGGTTTATGAATTAAGCCACAAAGAAAAGCAATAATAAAGAATTAATAAAGAATTAGAATAAATTTGATAGGAAGATTTCAACATTTAATGCCAAAAATACATGCAATAAGCATATTTTCTAAAATTTTTACCTACCATCGAAACATTAACACAAATATTTAGACCAATGCTTACTTTATTTTGTTTTTATTTCGTCCAATTGCAAAATTTAGAAATAAACTTTAGATATTGGGACTTTAATTAAAAGTAACCCTTTTTAATTAATTGTAAGCGATGGCAGTTACCTATTTTGGAGCTGCCATTTTGATTGATTATAAGACGAAATTTAATGCACTAACAAACCAAACTAATAAAAAATGTAGATGTGAAAATTCAGTACCAGGATAGATTTATAACCGTATTTGAAAGTTCGCTGTATCGTACGACCTCATCCGTCATTAGGTTAAACAATAGCATTTTGGTGGTTGATCCCAATTGGCTGCCTATTGAAGTTGATTTCATTGCTTCGTATTGTGATTCACACTATCCTGACTTCCCAGTATTTTTACTCTTTACCCACTCAGACTACGACCACATCATTGGGTACAAAAAATTTCACAAAGCTAAGGTAATAGCTTCTATTTATTTTGTCAATCAAACCAGTAAGGACAAAATTATCCATCAGATCAATGAATTTGATGATGAGTATTACATCCAAAGAGACTACCCTATAGTCTATCCAGAAGCAGATTTTGTCATCCAAGTAGATGGAGATAAACTATGCATTGACCATATAGAACTTACTTTTTATCATGCACATGGTCACAATAATGATGGTATGATAGTATGTATTCCTGAACTATATCTAATGATTGCTGGAGATTATCTGAGTAATATTGAGATACCTATGATCGATGATAATAGGTACGATTATACCGATACTTTAGAAAAATTCATCCATATAGTCCAAGAACACCCTAATATCCATATGATGATAGCGGGACATGGTGATCTGGCAATCAACAGAGGCGAAATCATCAGAAGATTGCAAAATGATAAAAAATATCTGAAAATTTTGGAAGAATGCATGGATCAAACTAATCCAACGGACAAAAGTGAAGTTTATTCACATTTATCACTTTACACTGACAATCCAAATATGCTAAAAATTCATCGCAGAAATATTGAAAAACTGAAAGAGCAGTAGAATATTGAGTATGAAAACCTAGATACATCAAATATGCGACCCCAATTAGAATTTTATCTTTCTCATCCTTAGATTAAGTGGTGTTACTTCCAGGTATTCATCTTCGCGAATGTACTCCATAGCCTCTTCCAATGAGAATTGAATTTTGGGGGCTATTTTCATATTTTCATCCGAACCTGAAGCTCTCATATTGGTCAGTTTTTTACCTTTAATCACATTGATTTCCAGGTCATTGTCCCTAGAGTGCTCACCTAATACTTGACCTATGTATATCTGCTCCCCTGGGTCAATAAAGAACTTACCACGATCCTGTAACCTATCAATAGCAAAAGGGAGGGCTTGACCTTGCTCCATAGATACCAATGAACCCTTCAGCCTTGCTGGCAAATCACCTTTGAATGGCTCAAACTGATGAAATCTGTGGGTCATCACTGCTTCACCTGATGTTGCCGTCAACATATTGTTTCGCAATCCTATGATCCCTCTGGAAGGTATCTCAAATTCCAGATGCTGGACATCACCTTTGGGCTCCATGACTTTGAGCAAACCCTTACGTTGCGTGATCAATTCAATAGCTTTGCCAGAAGAAACTTCGGGGACATCTACCACTAGAATTTCTACAGGCTCGCATTTGAGACCATCTATTTCTTTTATGATCACTTGGGGCTTACCTACCTGAAGTTCGTATCCCTCTCTTCTCATAGTCTCTATCAATACACTCAAATGGAGTACCCCCCTGCCATATACAATGAATTTGTCTTCCGTATCTCCATCTTCTACACGCAATGCCAGATTTTTTTCTAATTCTTTGTACAATCGTTCACGAAGATGTCTTGAAGTAACGTATTTTCCCTCTTTACCAAAAAATGGCGAGTTGTTGATGGTGAAGAGCATACTCATCGTTGGCTCGTCCACTTCTATACGTGGCAGAGCTTCCGGTTGGTTTAGGTCAACAATAGAGTCTCCTATGTCAAAATCATCAATCCCAACTACGGCACAAAGGTCACCGCTTCTCACTTTGGAAACTTTGGCTTTTCCTAAACCTTCAAAAACAAAAAGTTCTTTAACCCTAACTTTTTTATTGACCCCATCTTTTTTACAGATGATATAATCTTTATTCTCCTCCAGATCGCCTCTGAATACACGACCTATGGCTATTCGCCCCTGGAAAGCATTAAAATCGAGTGAAGTGATGCCCATCTGTACTGGTCCTTCCTTATATGGTGCTTCAGGTATGACATCAATGACTGCCTGAAGCAATGGTTTGATATCTTTGGTGCGCACATCGTGCTCATAACTCATCCATCCATCTCTACTAGAACCGAAAAGAGTGACAAAATCCAATTGCTCTTCTGTGGCTCCGAGATTATACATCAGATCAAATACATCACTTTGCACTTCTTCTGGGCGACAATTTTCCTTATCGACTTTATTGATGACCACGATGGGTTTCAATCCCAATTCGACGGCCTTGTTGAGCACAAATCTTGTCTGTGGCATAGCACCTTCAAATGCATCAACCAATAAAAGTACCCCATCAGCTAAGGTAAGTACTCGCTCCACTTCACCACCGAAATCAGAGTGACCCGGTGTGTCGATGATATTTATCTTCACCCCCTGAAACATGACGGAGACGTTTTTTGACAAAATGGTGATGCCTCTTTCTCTCTCCAGATCATTGTTGTCTAGGATGAGTGTACCTGTATCTTTACGCTCATCCATGGCTTTACACTCGTGGATGATTTTGTCCACCAGTGTGGTCTTACCG
>JBATLS010000095.1:0-1746 GCA_049289435.1 Saprospiraceae bacterium
TGCTAGACCCTGATCTTCTCACAAAAGCGCTTGTTATCATCGGACAGCCAGATAATCATAAAAATTGGATGGATGTGATAAAGGATTTGGAAGGCATATTATCATAACCATTTGACTCCACATGTCACATTTGGACGAGTGCCTCCCTGGTTTTCCACCAGCTAGGCTTACTTCAAATCACTTTGATATGTTTACTATTTATTAGGGCTTCCTGCCTACTTTTTCTTACTATATCTTTCCAAAAAATTATTTTCAAATGCTCTTAAATCGACCTTTTGAGGGGCGGCTTTCTCGAGTGATCTGGTCTTAGTATCCAGTGCCTTGATCCTGACGGCGACCTTAGCTTCACTATCATCCATGACTTCATTCATATTGTTGACCAATTCATTTAGATCCTCCTGAAAATCATTGTATGGATGGTTCTCTGGCTGTACTTCCAAGCTGCGTGTAGCTACAGTGATTTCGTGTTCATCGATGTCTTTGATATTGGTCTTTCTTCTCGACACGAGGACATTGTCCAAAAAACTATTGGCATTTTTGTCCCGATTGGTCAAGTGTGACGGTATGTCAAAATTTTGGAAGACGGACTTGATGATCGAAGTATGGTCATAGAGGGTAGAGTCTATATACGATTTTTTGACATATGGTGAGATGATGATGGCTGGCACACGGACACCATAGCGATCAAAGTTAAAACCATTGTCGGCAGTCTTATCCCCGGGTGGCGTACAGGTAGGTGGCGGCACGTGATCATAAAATCCTCCATGCTCATCAAAAGTGATGACTAGGAGTGATTTGTCAAATACTTTTTTGTTAGTATGGAGTGTATTGTAAATAAAAGCGATCAGATTTTCTGCGGATTTGAAATCGGTATCACTATCCTGGGAGTTATTGCCAGGGTGCATATTGTTGGTAGGTCCAAACAATGGAAAATGTTTGGGTTCGATGAATACAAAATTGTTCAGTTTATCATTTTTGACATCTTCCTTAAACTTGGAAAATGATCTGAATCCACCGTTTTTGAGAAACCAAAGTTTGTAAAAAGCCCAGAGTTGAGCAGGGCCATCCTGATATATCTGCCAGGTACGACCATTTTTTGCCAATTCTTCAAAGATGGTTTTGTTGCTATAAAACTTGGTTTTGATATTGACCTCACCATTGGACGTGGCGGCAACAGCAAAATTTCTGTTTGGCCATGTTTCACCTGGTACCGAGCTAAACCAATTGTCACAAAGGACAAATCTTTTGGCCAATTCCGACATGATAAATCCGCATTGTTGAGGCGTCGTAGGATCAAGGGCCGACATGATTTCTTTAGGCTCGCTGGTACCGCCTTTGAGTGCCTTTTTTAGTGTAAAAGAATGGACAAAACCATCATTGGTATGTCCTAAGCCAAGGTCCAGTTGCGTCATGATTTCGTCGTGGCTATGACCCGGATCGGGACTGATAAATGTCTTATCGGATTTATAGACAGATATAGGAGTTGAGTCAGTGATAGACTTTGGATTTGATTCTGTACCCTTGAGCCCATTATATTTTTTGGAATGATTGAGAAAACCAAATAGGTGGTCAAAAGACCGGTTTTCTAGCATCAGGACGATGATGTGTTCAAATTTTGGAGTCATAACGATTGGATGTGATGTGAAAGTAAAAGTAATATAAAAGCAAATATAAGGCTAATTCATTTTTAAAAATAGTGTTTGTCAGGATATGGATCAGGTAGTTTTGGTAATGTTTTGCATACTA
>JBATLS010000096.1:0-2485 GCA_049289435.1 Saprospiraceae bacterium
AAAACTTCTTTAAATATATGATGGCCAATTACAACTTTGATCAAATCATCGAATATGGTACCGAAACCCTTGATCCCGAGCTAAAAATAGTCAATCCCACCTACAAAAAATACAACAATCAACTCAAGTCACTAAGAGAAAAACTATCGCGTAGAAAAGCTCACTTGTACACGTTCACCCATGGTCAAAAAGACTTAACCATAGACCAGCAAAAGAAATCAGATGCCAAAATGGCTCAAATCGTGTTAGAAATACAACAGCTGGAAGCACAAGAAAAAGAACTTATCAAACTAAGGAGCGAACAAAACTATTATATCAAACTAAAGGATATGCCGTCCGAACGACAATACAATAAACTAAAAACACAATCGAAACTACTGCTAAACATAATAAAAATGATATGTTATCGAGCGGAGACTGCAGTAGCCAATATCGTAAGTGAGAATTTAAGTTCGAAAATGGAAGAGAAAAGGATGTTGGTAAAACAAATCATACAAACACCAGCCGACATACTCCCTGATCACGAAAACAAAACCCTCACCGTCACCATACACAGCATGTCTAACCAAAGGTCTAACCAAGCTGTTCAAAAGTTATTAACCGTACTCAACGAGTCAAAAGCCACTTTCCCAGGTACGGAATTGACAATGGTGTTCAAATCTACTGCGTCCTAATTTAAGAGAGATCTGGTGTTCTGAAATTTATGTTTTTAATCACTCAAAAACCTATAATCTAACCTTTTACCCCTACTTTCGTACCAAGATTTGGCATCTTTTAAGTCTTGTTTAGCAAGTGGAAGAATAACAACTTTATACACATCTATTCATTTTCCAACTCTGTCAGCACTGTACCAAAATCGAGACCAATTTTAGTATTATTGTTATACTCATTTATTCTATTGCGAACAATCTCCTTGTGTAATTCAGGAATGATATCTTCTTCATTTATTTCTTCATATTTGGACTTTAATCCAGCCATTCCAATCTGAGATGGGTATAAAAACACCTGTAGTATTACCGGTATCATCGGTAATATATTGCACATTCATAAAGGTACGTTTGTTGTTTTTAAAAGTAAATTATTCTGAAATGGTTCAGTGACTTGCGTTAATGGCAATGCACATAAGTAAAATCGAAGATTTCGGCTTCCCAAGTCTCGAGGTATGTAAGATAGAGAAGCTGACGTTAGTGAAGGATGGGAGGTATTGAGGGAATTACGAATTACGAATTACGAATTACGAATTCGATCCTTTTTTAGAGTTTATCTTTCTTTATGAACAGGATGGAAGTATTAGCTTCGTAAAAACGCTAATGCGCCGTCAACCCAAGATTGAATTTGACCGTATAACTCATCGTGTATAACATCAGGGAGGTATTCCATAAGTCGAAAACGATTTAGTACTAATAGTCCTTTCAAGTTTGTATAATCATTTGATTCTCTGTATAGTGTATCAGTAATAAACGCAATAGGTATAGGTTCTAGTACGGGGCTATCTCTAAACCAGTTGCTACAGAAGTTTCTAATTTTTTCTCCTTTGACAGTGTTTTGCCAATCAGTGCCAGTTTTACATTGCCCAAGTCCCACCAATTTACTTCTACGGGTATCTGCAAATTCCTTAACCAACACGATGTCAATGCCATCATCATTTTTAGTGACAAAACTACTATTTCTATTTAAAAAAGAGTGACCTTCACCAATCAATCCAATAGTTTTGTTTACTTTAAACTCAAAACTACTATTTACAGCTGTTCCAAAAATCATTGTTTGAGAATTCTCTCCCCAAAAGTTTTTTCCAATAATTTCTGCAAGTTTTTCAAAGAGTTTTGTTCCATCAAAATTGTTTTGAATTTTATGATCTTTCATATTTAGTCTTGTTGCTAAGAGACAAAATAGATATGTATTCTTGATTTGATTTGAAACTTGGGTATTAAAATAAAGTCTTGACCCAACAAAATAGAAAGGATATTTTTGATAAGCTGCGGATTTACGAAAAATGATTTCATGCATTACATCTTGTATCCTTGTACCCACTATATCATCTTCACTCTCGATACCATCATGATTTATTTCATCCAACTCAATACTTAATTCTTGTTGAATATACATAGCCGATATTGGAAAATCAGGATTTTTGAGAACCATAATTTCCCAAAAGTCGGCTAATTCCTCAGTATATGCTCTGGATGAAGGGGTTCCTGGAATTTTAAAAGACATATTAAGTTAACCTTTTTTTGCCTTTGTTAGATTCGAGTTTTGAATACATCTCATTGTACAGACTGTCGGCAGTTTCTGCAATTTGTCCTGCAATTCTCACTAGAGACTCTCCCCCATCGAACCCCGTGCTTACCAGACCTTTTGCTTTTAGTAAGTACTTTTTGGTGTCCAAAAGACTATCTTCAAAGAGATTACTTTCAGATTTTGTAAGATCAATAGCGTAAGAAAGACTCTCTCCATCTTTTAAAGCTTTTGTAGCAGCTTTGTTTTG
>JBATLS010000097.1:0-2218 GCA_049289435.1 Saprospiraceae bacterium
GGCATATTGTTCAATGAGGTGGGGGATGCAAATCGTATCCAGTTATTACCATTTAAAGAGTACTCATATGGAAGACCGTTTTTATAAGTGGTGCCACCGGAAGTTGTAATGGTGATGGCCCCATCCCTTACTTGAGGTTGATTGCAAGACGCACTTTTATCCACTGTGAGATTAACTCTAAGGGTATCTACCGAAAGATTGAATGAATCAACTTTTGCGCAGCCACCAAAATCAGTGATAGTGACTTTGTATTTTCCACTTTCAAGGTCAGAAATTTTATTGAAAGTGTTACCACCACTAATTAAATTTGACCACTCAAATCGAAAGGGAGTGTTCCCATTGGTATTTGGTATTTCGATGCTTCCGTTTTTACGGTTGAAGCAAGTAGGTGACTTGACTATGGGAGTATCGTATGTGATGGGAAAGCTATTGGTGACCACGATGGACCCGGATGTAGCCATGAGTCCATTGCTGTCAGTGATAGTGATATTGTATGTACTTTGGGGGATATTTGACAATGTTAATCTTTGCCCGTCTGAAGGTAGTGTGCCCGAAAAACCCCCTGGAGTCACTGTGTAGTTGTATGGAGGGGTGCCTCCTGTGCCATAAAAGGTAAGTGAGGCATTATCGATATTGTTGACACCATCGGCATCGCATTTTCTATGCAGTACTTGGAGCGTATTTGATTTGATGGTGATAGATCCAACTTTGACATCAAGCTTTTCACTACAAACAGTAGAATTGTTAGGTCCCGCACTACAAACTTCTATTTCACCAGTGAGATTAGATAGAAATATAGGTGAGACATTGCCGGGATCACCTACGATATTGAAGCAAAGGGTAAAAATGATTTCATTGTCGGGGATGGTGGTGGCACCACTCACCCAGACAAAATTTATAAAACCATTTTCTTTACCATCACAATTAAATATATCTTTTCCAAATAATGGATGCACATAAGTTAAAGGACATTCAAGAGTAATTAATGATGCGTTATAAGAGAAACTAAATTGAATGGCCTCAATATCTTTAAAATTTTCTGCTGTGACATCCAGACATACTCTGGTGCCTTTTTCGCCCATAGTACTGCCTATATTTAATTTTAACAATCCAGCTTGCGTATGACCCCAGTATCCTAAGATTAAGAAGATAAGTAAGCTGACACTGGTATAATATGTAGATTTTCTGAACTTCATGAGATTCAAAGCATTAACTAATAAATGAATGTGATTAATAAAAACGCAAATGTATTAATTAATTATTTAATACATGTTTGTAAAGAGGATAACTGTCGTTTTGAAACGCAAATGTAAGGTTTATGTTGTTTTGTGAGAAATGAAATTGAAGAAAAAATATTTTTATTTTCGTAGTTTTGGTTTTTCAAAGATGTATGATGGAGGATACTCCTAAAAGTTTATTTTTGCCACCAAGGCGCAAAAACAATATGTGTCGCTAAGAATAACTGGATTTAAATATTTGATAGTCAATCCTATGTGAACCTTTGAACCTTTTAGACATTGAGAATTTGTAGTATTTCTTTACTTTTGCCTTTTCAGTGTGGACTCATAATTAAATTTCCAAAATGAATAATAGCACTTTACCAGGGTTTAACTGCACTATAGAAATTCCCGTTGCCTGGGGAGATATGGATGCTGCACAGCATGTCAATAATACCATGTACCTAAGATATGGGGAGACTGGTCGCATTCAATACCTGAAGGATATAGGTTTCGATTTTGACCTGAATGGTATTGGGCTCATCTTGGCAGAACTGAATATAAAATACAAATTTCCACTAACTTTTCCTGATCAAATCATCGTAGGGACTCGCACCAAGATAGAGACCATAGACGAATTTGGGTTTTGGGCTGAGCAACAAATTTTTAGCCAAAAGTATCAAAGGGTAAGTGCATTGATGCACACAAGATTGGTATGCTATGATTTCAAAAATTTAGTAAAAGTGGCTCTTTCAGCGGAGGATGTGAGCAGGATTACCAAGTTTGAACAAGGAATTTAATAAGGTAAAGTATCCCAGAACTCTCGCAATGTAAGATAAAAAAAAATTAATTGCCACTGGGCTTCAGCCAATGGATAAGAAGAGATGAAACTATTTGTCCCGATAACTATCCTTTAGATTTGGCTATCCATAGAAAATAAAAAATCCAGGACAGATCATCTCCCCCGGATTTTTGTACTAAAACTTTTCACACTTAGAAAT
>JBATLS010000098.1:0-2827 GCA_049289435.1 Saprospiraceae bacterium
GTATATAACAGAATAATATAAATAGTTCAGAATAAAAAGAACTAAATGAAAAAAAAAATTATTTACTTCGCCATTCTCTTACTGCTGTTTCAATTTTTTCACTTAGAAAAGTTTGAAAATCTAGTAGTTTTTGAATTTCATTGTTGAAATCTTGATGTTTGCTTTCTGACCTTAGAGTCAATACATTCTCCAGTAGAATATTGAAAGCCGACAAATTATTGGCACTACTCATAAGATTGTTCATCCATACTTTAGTGTCTATTTTGAAGTATCTTTTTCTTTCTCCGCTGAACGTAATATAGTTTACGGTGCCTTCTGTTTGCAAGAAATTCAATGCATTGCTGATCGAACTCTTACTAGCATCCAAAAATTCGACTATCTGGTCAAATGATTGATGAGGTGGTTCTGACAAAAGCAAAAATGCAAATACTCGACTTACCATAGGTGATCTGCCGAATTTCTCAAAAACAACTCCTAAGTCCTCTACATCTTGCTTTATATTTTTACTCATTATGAATTTATTTATTATTGATAACGCCACAAAGGTAAATAAGTTTTATTAGTTCTGCAAGTTCTGAACTAATTATTTTTAAATTATTTTATTTTGATGAATAACTGCATAAAAACAACTTGGTACCAATCAGTCTTTTTTGTTTGAATGCACCCGTTAGCATATTCTAAGCTTTTACATCCTTTTGAGTTCAAATATAATTTATATGGAGTACTTTTTAATCACTTCAACTTTGAGGTCTCCTTGAAAAGCTTATTTTTGATAAATTTAAAAAACCGCTTGCAAAGTATGATCAACTCTGCAAGCGGAACAAGTAATATTTCAAATCAAAAAGAACTACTGAGATATGGGGATTTTATTAGCTTTAATTTAAAGACCTTGGGTTAAAAACTATAAACAGCAGCAATTAATAACGAAGATAGTTTATCAGATCTGCCTGACTTGCTAAGATCTGGTATGACGAGGTCTCTTGAAAACATGTCCATCCTAAATTCAGGGATGATTCTCAATTGTCCCAACTTGATATTGCCTGATAGTGTGATATCCATTACGTCATTTCCAGTAGTGGATGGTTCTTCTGTATCCAATATGCCAATGCCATTATCTTTGAAGTATTCTGATCGGATACCCAATGATGCTGTTTCACTTAAGCTATAGTTGAGGTATAATGCACCACCATAAAAGTTGTCAGAAGCAGTGGTGGCGTTGACCCCTAGATTAAATTGGTCATTTACAGCCCATGTAGATGTCAGGTCTAATTGTAAAAATTCGTCATCAAACAATGAGTTGAGATATATGGCTGCTTTGTCATTGGTATAAGAAAGTTGACCCCCCCCATAAAAGGTGCCGTTTGGATTGAAGTCGGTAAAATCTGTAGGGTTGAACAAACCTACCATGGCTCCAAAGCCTGATCCAAGATCATAATTGACCTTAAAACCCGCATGACTAAATGGACCATAAGAAAACATATATGAAGTGGAATAATGGTAATTCAACACAGGTGATATCACTTCATAGCCTACAAAAGTATTGAATTTACCTAAAGTAAATGTCCACTTGTCGTTGGGCTTGTAGTATGCAAATGCTTGATTGACAATGTTTAGCGACCCTTCCGAATTGAAGACTGCATCCTTTCCGCGTGGGCCAAAGACGAGATCTGCTACAAAACCAGTTTTGGCAGTTTCATATTTTCCTACCAGATTAAACATGCCTACCGCAAAACCCGGTAGGTTGGCAAATGATGTATAAGGGGCAATCGTTCCGCCGTTGCTGACATCATTGGTACTGTTGAGATTGGTTCTGAAGTATGTATCAGCAGATCCTGATAGTGTAAAAAATGAATCTAATTTGATTTGTGCATTGGTATATATACTTAGACACATTGCGATAGTAAATAGATAAAATTTCATTTTCTTTAGATTTAAGATGATTGATAAATAATGATTTTAAATGCTAAAGAAGACTTGTCTCAAAGGCACTTTAGATGTACCTTTGTGGTTCGAATTTAGTTGGCAAGTCTTCTTGTGACTAAATGGCCCTCAAAACTCCACTTTTGGGGGCTTTTTATTTTTATGAATTCAATTGATCCATTCTTAAGATTCTGCAACCATCATGGCATAATTGCCTCTTTCTATGTTTTGGTAAGCACTCATCTCATGTTCCGTCACGTCGAGACCTTTCATCTCCATTTCTTCGGTGACTCTGATGCCCACTGTCTTTTTAAGTATGTACATCACGACGAAAGCGAAAACAAAAGTAAATGCTCCGATAGCCACCACTCCTATCAACTGTGTAGTGAAGCTACCTGAACCGAATATGCCTACAGCAAGAGTACCCCAAATACCGCAAACTAAATGAACAGAAGTCGCTCCAACAGGATCATCCAGTTTCAATTTATCGAAAAAGACCACCGAAAATGGTATCAACGCTCCTGCAATTGCACCTACAATGATGGCACTCCCTGGCGTAAAACCATCGGCACCTGCTGTGATACCTACCAAACCACCCAACACACCATTGAGCACCATTGAGTGATCGAGTGATTTGAATTTTAAGTAAGAAACCACAAAGGTAGCCAGTGCACCTGCCGCCGCACCAAGGCACGTAGTGACAAATACCAGTGATACAGCGCCCGGATCTGCGGACAATACTGAGCCGCCATTAAATCCAAACCAACCAAACCAAAGCAAAAAAGCTCCGATAGTAGCAAGTGGCATATTGTGTCCAGGTATAGGCCTCACCCCTTTTTCAGTATATTTTCCTTTACGTGCGCCCAACAAGATGATCCCAGCAAGGGCACCCCATCCACCTACGCTG
>JBATLS010000099.1:0-3006 GCA_049289435.1 Saprospiraceae bacterium
TCATTTTATTTATTTTTTATCTATGATTAAATATGAACCTTTAGCATTAATATAATCCATAGGTACAAGGATTTTACCGTTTTGCATTTTCACTTCTTTAGATGCACAGTCTTCATTTTGATAGATAAGGGCAGCATTCTTTAATTGTACGAGTTCTCTTAAGTCTATGATACTACCTGCACAAAGTGATTGATTTCCACAACCTGGTGGACATTGGACTACATACTTACAAATCTCTGGGATTGGTATTTTATTATTCATGATTTTCAGACCTTTGAGTTTGTTTGGAGCAATAATTAAAGTGTGGTCCTGACAATTTTCTGCTACCAAACTACTACCATTCCAAAACCAATAATTATTTTCCGGACAACAATCAGCCGGGCGTTCAGCATAAGCAAACAATCCTACTCCAAAGGTGGAAGGTTGGTTGTTGACATTCGCAAATTCCATATCTAATCTAAAATGTTCTTTGCACCAAAGTGAAGAATCTGGTGTGCTTTTGGTAAGGTTGCCAATATTGAAAGTGATATATCCACATGAAACATGTAGTCTTGATTGCAATATATTTATACTACCAATTTTGGCATTGAGAATAGTGATGTTACTTTCTACAGGAAGTAAGACTTGTAGGTTTACATTGGTAGCATCATCGTCTCCTGTAGGTGTAGCATGGACAACCGCACTCAATCTATATTTGTTATTCCCAATACATCTCACATAAGATTGATCACTGTAAATAGCTACATCTGCTGATGCTATTTCTTTTGGGTTGTTTTTAGTTACAGTAGAAAATGATTTGGGCGATACGATTTTGGGAATGTTCACTATTGCATCACGATTAGTTTGGTCTTTGCAACTTAAAAGAAAGAATCCAAATACAGTGGTTGTCAGGATTAATCTAAGTGAAAATGATTTAATTTCTTGAGCATAAATTGTAAATTTCGTTTTCATGTTTATTGTTTTAAAAGTTAATAATAAATGTATTGCATAATTTTTCTTACTCTCCAAATCTCAACAATTACGACCAATCTTTAAGTGAATATTTGATAAAGCACATTAGACTTTTGATGGGTGCATTTTATTATGATTTTGAAGCATCAGAGTTCATTATATATTCTAGTATTCAAATTGATTAATATGTTACCCCTTCCCCCAATTTTATTTAAAGAACTACCTCTTTTATCATTTCCCAAAACAGCATTTTTCCACTTTTTGAGATGGGATATTTTTTGCCATCATCCATTTCGATACATCCGCCTTCGGACTGATGATATTTGTGTATCCACGCAATATTTAAGAGATATTGTCTGTGCACCCGGCAAAATCCATTCGATTGCAATCTCTTATCTAATTCTTTGAGCGAATTGGTAACAAATAGCTTATCAGCATCAGATCGATGGATGTATGCGTGATTTCCTGATGCTTCTATGGCACAGATATTGGCCACCGCAATAAATATTTTTCCATCAGAAGCCGTGCATTCCACTTTTAATGTTTGTTCATAGATCGTTTTCATAGTGGAGGGTCTGGTATGTTTTGTATATTCCATCAAATATGTATCATATGTTTTTATAAATACCCCAATTTTTGATAAGCCATAAGAAAATTTTGATAAGCTATATTGGTTATTTGATAAGTGTCTTACTAATCATCGGAGTACGGGTTATACTATGATGTATCGATTCAAGAAAATATGTTACCCCTTTCGCAATATTATTTTTGATTTTAACTGAAACCTGGAAATTCGTTATAGCTTTTATGTATTCATAGTTTGCATTTTACATCTTCATAATAAATCAATGGTGTACATGGATGATGATCTCAATATTATGATGTCTTTTATACTGATCTAGTCATTTTGTCCACAAAACAACCCACCTCTCAAAAAATTATCATTACTTTTGTACCTTTCATAAAAATAAAAAAAGATGTCAAGAAAAAACATAGCAGCAGGAAACTGGAAGATGAATACGACCATAGAAGAGGGTATCCAGCTGGCGCAATTCATAGCAAATGCTGAAAGAAGCAAAGAAGTAGTCACTATACTGGGTGTGCCGGCAACGCACCTATATCCGGTACAGAAAAAAATTAAAGTATCTTCCAAAGTGTTGCTGGCGGCACAAAATTGTCATCACAAGACATCCGGCGCGTATACGGGCGAGATCTCTCCTGCGATGCTTGCAGCTATGAAAATACCATATGTCATCATCGGTCACTCTGAGCGTAGAGAATACAATCATGAAGACAATGCCCTCCTGGCCTTAAAACTTAGGGCTGCCCTGGATGCAGGTCTTAAAGTCATCTTTTGCTGCGGTGAAGCACTTGAAATCAGGAAAGCAGGCACACACATCACGCACGTCAAGCGCCAACTGGAAGAATCATTGTTTCAACTGGAAGCCAAAGAAATGAAAAATATCGTCATCGCGTATGAACCTATCTGGGCAATTGGCACCGGTGAGACAGCTTCTCCTGCACAAGCACAGGAAATGCATGCCGCCATCAGAGCCATCCTAAACAAAAAATATGGCAAGCGCGTAGCCGAAAGTACGAGTATTCTCTATGGTGGTTCTGTCAAAGGAAGTAATGCCAAAGAACTTTTTGGTCAGGCAGATGTAGATGGTGGCCTGGTAGGTGGTGCATCGCTGAATGCGTCAGAATTTGTACAAATCATCAACTCATTCTAAGCGATAGATTCACATATCCAATGATTTTGGGAAATACTCAGGTTGATTTTTTAACACTTATGTGTATGCCAAAAATCTTGTTAAAAATCGACTATTTCAATCAAAACAATTAACTGCAAAAAATAAATATCATGAGCAAATTCAGAAAAGAAAAAGACAGCATGGGATATATCAACGTCCCGGCAGACAAATATTGGGGAGCACAAACACAAAGGTCTGCCGAAAATTTCAAAATAGGTGGCCAAAGAATGCCTAAAGAAATTATACACGCATTTGCTGTTTTGAAAATGGCTGCTGCACAGGCAAATCATGATCTGGGTGT
>JBATLS010000100.1:0-2257 GCA_049289435.1 Saprospiraceae bacterium
GGGAGGGATTACAATAGTGTGGATATGAGCGAACGTGTACTAAGAGAAATGTACTTACCTCCGTACAAAGCAGCCATACAGGCAGGAGCCAAGACGGTGATGACCTCCTTTAATGACTACGATGGTGTCCCGGCGAGTGGCAATCGGTTTTTATTGACAGATATATTGCGAGATGAGTGGGGATTTGATGGATTTGTGGTGACTGATTATACATCGATCAATGAGATGGTATATCACGGCGTCGTAAAGGACGAAACAGATGCAGGTATCCTGGCCCTCAATGCTGGTGTGGACATGGACATGCAGGGTGCCATTTTTCAGGAAAAAATCAAAGTGGGTTTGCAAGATGGAAGGTTAAAGATACAACAAGTGGATGATGCAGTCCGAAGAATATTGCGGATCAAAAAAGAATTGGGGCTATTTGCAGACCCATATAAGTATTCAAATAAAGCAAGAGAAGCTTCGTCTATTATGACCAAAGAAAACCTGGAAGCCAGTAGAGACGTTGCAAAAAAATCTACCGTACTGCTTAAAAATTCGGGAGTATTGCCCATCAAAAGTACTATGAAAAAGATACTTGTGGTAGGACCATTGGGCGATGACAAGAGCAATCTCATCGGTGCGTGGTCAGGGTCTGGTGAAAGCCGGCATTGCACGAGCCTTTACGAGGGCCTCAGAAAGCATAAAAATGCAGGATTGCACCAATTCGAATATATCAAAGGTTGCGATATAGAGGGAGAAGATCGTTCAGGATTTGAAGCTGCCATCCAAAAAGCCAATGAAAGCGATGTCATCATACTGGCCATTGGCGAACATAAAGATATGAGCGGCGAGGCGGCATCCAAGGTCATGATACGCATACCGGGTGTGCAGGAAGAATTGCTGGCTGCGCTCAAAAAGACGGGTAAGCCCATCGTCACAGTACTTATGAATGGTCGTCCATTGATTCTTGGTCAGGTGGTGAAGCATACAGATGCCTTGCTGGAGGCTTGGTGGCTGGGCACAGAGACAGGCAATGCACTGGCAGATATCATCTATGGT
The DNA here is from genome assembly GCA_049289435.1 of Saprospiraceae bacterium. Classification (GTDB taxonomy): domain Bacteria; phylum Bacteroidota; class Bacteroidia; order Chitinophagales; family Saprospiraceae; genus OLB9. Next base: position 1,042 of record JBATLS010000100.1, read on the forward strand.
GACTACAATCCATCAGGCAAGCTGACGATCACTTTCCCCCGGCACGAGGGGCAAATACCGATTTATTACAATTACAAAAGTACAGGCAGACCATTCAGCGCCGATTCTAAATGGAATACCAAATATTTGGATATGCCCAATACCCCTCTGTTTCCTTTTGGATATGGGCTGAGTTATACAACTTTTAAATATGGTGTCCCCACTGTAGATAAGCCCGTTTTTTCCAAGTCTGATCAGATCAATGTATCGGTGGAGATCACAAATACCGGAGATTATGATGGCGAAGAGGTCGTCCAGTTGTATATCAAAGATAAGGTGGCATCAGTCACCAGACCAGTCAGAGAGCTGAAGGGTTTCCAGAAGCTGATGATCAAAAAAGGGGAGACCCGCAAAGTAATATTCACGCTGGATAATGAAGCATTTGCTTATTACAACAAAGATATGACATGGGGAGCAGAGGCAGGCGAATTTGATATCTATATAGGTGGAAGTTCGGAGACAGAAAATAGGATTTTGGTCACTTTGAAATAGGATTGATGTGATTTTGTGTGGTTATTTGCATATGGTCATTGCATATTTTGGATGACATTTTTGGACTACTGATCCATAAAGTCAAGAGACCTTTTTGAAGCTTACCCATCTTTTGGCTAAAGCCAAAGGAAGAAAAATACTCTATGTCCACTAACTGAAGCTAGTGGCCATTGAAAAGATTGTATTTTTACATTGAAGTGATTTAAAAACATATTGTTAATTCCTATGCAAGTCACCTGCCAGAAGAACTAATTCTTTGGCAGGCAGGTTGAAACCCAGCTTTTCATAAAATTTAATCCCCATAGCTATCCCGATAGCTATCGGGAATGAAAATGAAATTTTATATCAATCTGAATTCCAAGCACTTACATATCATTTTAACATACGTTTTTAAATGACTTCATTGTTTTAAACTCAGAATACAAGACCCCGAGTCAATGAAATAAGGAAAAAAGTGTGATGATTCGCAAAATTATATTGCGGCAAAATTTGATAAAATGTAACTGACTTAAGTTAACAAATAATTTTGATTGCTTCGAACTCTGTTTCGGAAGAAGAAGCAATCAAAATTTTAAGCTCTTCTTTCATAGAAGTCATTTAAAAACGTATGTTAAAATGATATGTAAGTGCTTGGAATACAGATTGATATAAAATTTCATTTTCATTCCCGATAGCTATCGGGATA
>JBATLS010000101.1:0-3867 GCA_049289435.1 Saprospiraceae bacterium
CGCCTAACACTGCTTTTCGTGGATTTGGTGGTCCACAAGGTATGTTTGTCATAGAATCTGCTATAGATTTGGCAGCAAAAAAACTAGGCCTAGAGACATCTTTTATTCAACGACAAAACATGATGGACGATGGCGATGAATTCCCTTACGGTCAAATCGTTTCTGAATGTGAGGCAAAACGATGCTGGGACGAGGTAAGCAAAAAATACGATATTGAAACCATAAAAAAAGATATTTCAACATACAATAGCCAAAATCAATTCTCCAAAAAAGGACTATCTATGATGCCGATTTGTTTTGGTATCTCATTTACAAATACTATGATGAATCAAGCTCGAGCTTTGGTTCACGTTTATTCTGACGGGACAGTAGGAGTCAGTACTGGCGCTGTTGAAATGGGCCAATCGGTCAACACCAAGATGATACAAGTAGCGGCGCATTATTTCGGACTCAACTTGAGTAAGATTAAGCTCGAAACCACCAATACCACCAAAGTAGCCAATACCTCACCTTCTGCAGCAAGTGCCACTGCCGACCTGAATGGAAAAGCGGTGGAAGATGCTTGTAATCAAATTTTATTGAGACTTAAGAATGTCGTAAAATCATTGAAAAACATCGATAATGCTGTCACTATAACTTTCAAAAACGAATTGATTTGTTTAGATAGTATTCCTACAGATTTGACATGGAAACAACTCATCCAACAAGCTTTCATGAACCGCGAAAACCTGAGCGCAAAAGGGCATTATGCCACACCAGTGATTCATTTTGATAAAACCAAAGAAAAAGGCCACCCGTTTGCCTACCATGTTTATGGCACTGCCTTGACTATTACTACGTTGGATTGTATGCGCGGCACTTATACATTTGACTCTGTAAATGTGATCCATGATTTCGGAAGCAGTATGAATAAACTGGTAGATTTAGGTCAATGCGAAGGAGGGCTGGTCCAGGGAATGGGTTGGATGACTATGGAGGAAGTAGTGTATAATAAAGATGGCCGACTTTTGGCAAATGCATTATCGACCTACAAGATTCCAGACATCTATTCCGTACCGAAAGAAATAAATATCGATTTCCTAAATACTGATCACGACAATTTGGCCATATTAAAATCTAAGGCTGTAGGTGAACCACCTTTGATGTATGGGATTGGAGCATTTTTTGCAGTTAGAAATGCGATTCTTGCTTATAACCCCGATGCTAAAATTCCTTATGATGCGCCTATTACGCCGGAGAAAGTTTTAATGGCTTTATACTCTTAAACCAACGATTTGACTCAAGTGACTAAAATATATAGCCAAAGATGTTGGGTTGACCACAAGTTCCAACCAGCAACCATTTGTTTCAATGATGGAATCATCACTGATATTGTTTTTGATAAGCAAAGTGATGCCCTGGATTATAAAAATCTTGTCATCATGCCAGGAGTGATCGACGCTCATGTTCATGTCAATGAGCCAGGAAGAACAGAATGGGAAGGATTCGAAACTGCTACAATAGCGGCTGCGGCTGGAGGTACCACAACGATTGTGGATATGCCTCTGAATGCAAGTCCAGTGACCACTACGCTATCTGCATTTATGACGAAACTAGATGCTTCTGAAGGAAAACTTAATGTCAACTGTGGGTTTTATGGAGGCCTTATACCCGGCAATGTGGGTGAAATGGAAGGTTTGATTCAGGCAGGAGTTATAGGCATAAAGTGTTTTTTAACACATTCAGGAATCGATGATTTTCCTAACGTAACAGAAAAAGAACTGGACGAAGCCATGCCTATTTTAGCTAAATATGGTATTCCATTGTTGGCGCATTGCGAGTTGGTTGATGACACTCAAAATGAATTGGAAAAACACCCAAAGAGCTACCAGGCTTATCTGGCGAGCAGACCCAAAAAATGGGAGAACGAAGCGATAGCTCTGATAATCAGGATGTGTAGGAAATACGATTGTCCTGTACACATCGTCCACGTATCTTCAGCTGAAGCATTGGGCATGATAACAGAAGCCAAAAAAGAAGGACTTCCGATTACAGCGGAAACTTGTGCACAATACCTGTACTTTAATGCTGAAGACATTCCTGATGGGCAAACGATTTATAAATGTGCGCCACCGATTCGAGAACAAGCAAACAATAATTTGCTAAAAAAAGCATTGGTTGATGGTGTTTTGGACTTTATAACGACGGACCATTCCCCTGCTCCGGCTTCAATCAAAGAAATTGAAAGCGGCAATTTAAAGAAAGCCTGGGGCGGCATTGCAGGTATCCAATTTTTATTGTCAGCATCGTGGACTGCACTGAAAGATGAAATGACATTGGAGCAATTTATCCCACTTCTTACCGAGAAGCCAGCTGATTTCATTTACTTCGCAAATAAGAAAGGGAGTTTATCAATTGGTCATGATGCGGATATCGTGATCTGGGATCCTGAAGTTAAATTTGAAGTATCAGAAGAACACATTTTATTCAGACATAAAATAAGTCCTTATCTTGGCACTTCTTTATACGGGCAAGTGCATCAGACCATCATAAATGGAGAAATCGTATTCAAAGACAAAATGATAATTCAAAAAAATAAAGGTAAATGGCTCATACAACAGTAAAAGAAACAATAAAAACAGCACCCGAATTTACAAAATTGATAGATCTGGCATCCGAGAGATTAGGTGGAAAGGTGCTTTATGCAACAGATGATTTTTTTGCTGAGAAAGAAAATATGCTCAAGCCGGGTCGCGGTATTTTTATAACAGACAAATATACCGACCGAGGTAAATGGATGGACGGATGGGAAAGCCGAAGAAAGAGAACTCCGGGTCACGATTGGGCCATTATCCAGTTGGCAACACCAGGAAGAATAACGGGATTTGATATAGATACCAATTTTTTTCTGGGCAATCATCCACCGCATGCTTCTGTAGAAGGGATTAATCTTACAGACTCAGATTCTATGGTAGATTGGGAAAACGATGGACTTCAATGGAAAGAAATTTTACCAAAATCCCATCTCGATGCAGGTTCTCAAAACTTTTACGAATCACAAAGCAATGAAATCTTTACCCATCTAAGATTGCACATGTATCCCGATGGCGGAATCGCGAGATTTAAGGTGTACGGCGAGGTATTCAAAAACTGGGACCTGGTTTCTGAAACCGACGAAAAAGACCTTGTTGCTGCTGATAATGGTGGACTCGCCATCGATTGCAACGATATGTTTTTCAGTGCGATGGGCAATCTCATCATGCCAGGACGAGGCATCAATATGGGTGACGGTTGGGAAACCAAAAGAAACAGAATACCCGGAAATCGCGATTGGGTCATCTTGAAATTGGGAAGGCCGGGAAACATAGAAAGAATCATCATAGATACCTGCCATTTTAAGGGAAATTATCCCGATAGTTGTTTGATTGAAGCTTGTTTCTCAATAAATGATAATGATGTTGTTTCTGGAAATGTCCAATGGCTAAATCTGCTTCCTCAGCAAAAATTGAGTGCGGACCACATTCACGAATACAAAAATGAAATTTATAAGCTCGGTGAAGTTTCTCACGTCAGACTAAGTATCTTCCCAGATGGCGGTATCAGTCGTCTTCGATTATTCGGAAAAATAAAGAAATAGATGATCTTTACTTTTATATACGGTCTTTTAGCATTCATATTTATATCTCTGGTTGCCTTGTCCTACAAGCTGCCGGAACTGATCAGTCTGCAAACAAAAGTTGATAATGAGACCGATGAAGAAAACCTACATGCGTCTCAAAACTATGTTTATATAGCCATCGTTCTGGTTATCCTGGCAGCAATTGCCAATACCTATTTTGCTGTAAAAGGTAGTCCTTGGGAAGCACATCTAATGGAATGGCTCAATAT
>JBATLS010000102.1:0-23390 GCA_049289435.1 Saprospiraceae bacterium
ACCCTGAAATGCATGGTGCTTCAGGTGATATTTTCTAAATTGTACCGAACTAGGTAGTACATTCGGCAGATCGCAAAGGATACCTGCCCAGAGATTGGCAGTTCGACTTTTGAATACCATATTGTGCGTACACTCATGTATCAGGGTGAACAATGCATGATTGGCAAATGCTCCGATGATATAGGCCACCACAAGTGCTACCCACCAAGGATATCCACTGATAAAAACGGCTATCCCTATTTGCAGAGTAACGATTCCTAATATATAGTAAAAAGTATTTGGGTTTCTTCCTATCAATGATTTGATCTGGGGATATTTCTTTAGTATCTCTCTAGTCCTTTGGATATGTGGCTCTGCTTCTTCACTTTGAAGGAATTGTTTGGTTGGATTCATGTTTGTTTTATTAGACCAGCAAAAGTAAATGATTCAATAATCAATTCGTAATATTCTATCAACAGATTTGTAATCAGGCAAATAAATTGCTACTCAAATACCTGTCTCCTCTATCACAGCATATAAACACGATGACTCCTGATCGCAACTCTTGTGCAAGCTTTAGTGCCATAGCCGCTGCTCCGCCAGAACTCACCCCTGCAAAAATGCCTTCCTTAAGGGCCAATAATTTGGCCATGTCCATGGCTTCGTCTTCTGACACATCCATGACCATATCTACTCTGGATGGGTCGAATATCTTTGGCAAATACTCAGGTGACCATCTGCGTATCCCGGGTATAGACGACCCTTCTTGCGGTTGGCAACCTACTATTTGGATGGACGGATCCTGCTCTTTCAGATACATAGATGTGCCCATGATGGTACCAGTGGTGCCCATCGAGCTGACAAAATGAGTGATACCGCCATGCGTATCTCTGTATATCTCCGGACCAGTAGTGGTATAATGCGCAAGATAATTGTCCTTGTTTCCAAATTGATCCAACATAAAATATCCATCTTTTTTGGATTGGGCTTCTGCATAATCTCTGGACGTTTCTATACTATCCATCAAGATAACTTTTGCGCCAAAAGCCTCCATAGTTTGGGTACGCTCTTTGGTGCTATTAGAAGGCATGATCAATTCGATAGGTATCCCAAATGTACCGGCGATCATAGCAAGTGCTATACCTGTATTGCCACTGGTGGCTTCGATGAGTGTGATATCCTTGTGGATGTCTCCTCGATCCCAAGCTTGCTGTATCATATTGAGTGCTGCCCGGTCTTTTACGCTTCCACCAGGATTATGACCCTCCATTTTGGCATATACCTTTACGTTGCTATTTTTATTAAGGTACAATATTTCTACTAGGGGAGTATTGCCTACGAGATCTTTGATGGTGGCCATGGAGACTTGATTTATGTGATGTTCTCTATTACTTTATTGTCAGCGTTGTGATAGACTTTGGTAAATGGTTGTATTGATCTGGTCAGCCATACATTGCCGCCGATGATACTACCTTCGCCTATGACGGTCTCCCCACCCAGGATGGTCGCTCCAGAGTATATGATGACATTGTCTTCGACTGTGGGATGTCTTTTGATACCTGCCATTTTTTTATCGATGCTTAAAGCTCCCAAAGTGACGCCTTGATACAATCTGACATTATTGCCCACTATAGCGGTCTCTCCGATGACTACTCCCGTACCGTGATCTATAAAAAAAGCATCCCCTATGACAGATGCCGGATGTATATCAACACCCGTCCGGGAGTGTGCATATTCGCTCAATATCCTTGGTATCAAAGGAACTCCCGCCATGTGTAAAGCATGTGCTACTCTATAAATGTAGATGGCAAAAAATCCAGGATAACTCCTCACTACTTCAAAAGTATTCCATGCAGCGGGGTCTCCATCCACAAATGTTTCTAAATCAAGGATCAATTTCCTGTAAATCTCTGGTAATGACTCAAAGAAATGCCGTGAAATATCATCGGTTCGACTATGATCACAAGATTGGGTATTGTGAAGGAGTGATTTGAGATCAAGTTGGAGTAGCTGAAATGTATTGTGAATTTCCCACGCTGATTCCAATCGTTTTTCAGTCACTTCCGGAAACAAAACTTCCATCAGCCTAAGGGCCCAGTCGCTGACCTTGTGTGTAGATGGTACTTCAGGAGTTTTACTGTGTTTACTCACTAAATGATCTATAAATTTTTGCTCCATTGTTATACTTTTACGGACTTATATTTTTCGCAATTAAATTTCTTTTGACTAAAGATACCCAATTGTCAAGTACCTGAAATTCAATCCTTTGTAACAAACGATGATTCCCGTATAATTTCATAACCGACATTTAGGTATTACTTTATAATGGTTTATTTTTTGGCACTAATTTGATGATAGGACAAATCATTTCTTCCAATGATATGCCACCGTGCTGAAATGTATCTTTAAAAAAATTATGATAGTACGTAAAATTATTTGGATACAAAAAGAACAAGTCTTCTTTTGCAAAAATGAATGAACTGCTCATATTGGGTCTGGGTAAACCTGCCTCTATGGGGTTTTTGATATCCAGGACATCCTTGCGGTCATACTGGAGATTTCGGCCCACTTTATATCTCAGATTGGTGGTTGTCTCCCGATCGCCTACTACTTTGGAGGAGTTTTTGACCCTGATGGTACCATGATCTGTAGTGATGACCAATTGGATATCTCGTTCAGCAAGTTTTTGCATCATTGCCCACAATGGCGAATTTACAAACCAGGACTTCGTGAGTGATCGGTATGCTTTTTCGTCACCTGCCAGCTCCTTCAGTACTTCCATCTCGGTCCTTGAGTGGGAGAGCATATCTATAAAGTTGTACACTATCGCAGTGAAATCGTTATTGACATAATTTAAAGCATTGTCCTGCAAGTTTTTTGCGCCTTGTACATTGGTTACCTTGATATATTCTGACTTAATATCTTTTTTTACCAATCTTTTGATTTGATCGGTCATTAATTCACCTTCTTTCATATTTTTACCCCCTTCTTCATTGTCATTGAGCCAGATATCCGGAAATTTTTTCTGAATGTCTGCAGGAAGGAGACCAGCAAAAATCGCATTTCGGCTATATTGAGTTGCGGTAGGCAATATAGAATAGAAAAAATCTTCTTCTTCTATTTTGTAATATTCTGTAATCACCGGCTCTATGATTTTCCATTGATCATATCTTAGGTTGTCCATCAATATCATAATGGTTGGCTTCCCATTGGCTAACAAAGGAAATACTTTTTCTTTTAGAATAGTATGGGATTTTTTCGGACCCGAACCCTTTTTTATCCACTCCACATAGTTTTTAGATACAAATTTAAAAAACTCTTTATTGGCCTCTTCCTTCTGCATGGTGAGTATTTCTTTCATCTGAGTGTTGTTGCTCTCGTCCAGCCTGATCTCCCACGATATGATCTTTTTGTAAATGTCTGACCATTGAGTATAGTCAGGGCCACTATTGATATCCATGCCGATATTTCTGAATTCCTGCTGATAATCTGTAGCTGTTTTTTCAGAAACCAATCTTTTATTGTCAATGATCTTCTTTAGTGTCAGCAATATCTGATTTGGATTGACGGGCTTGATCAGATAGTCGTCTATTTGCGACCCAATGGCCTCTTCCATGATATTTTCAGCTTCATTTTTGGTGATCATGACTACAGGAATGTTGGGCAATTTGACTTTGAGTCTGGACAATGTTTCCAATCCTGTCAGGCCTGGCATGCTTTCGTCAAGGAAGACAATGTCTATGTCTTTGTCATCATCAAGTACATCGAGCGCATCATGGCCATTGCTCACCGTGATCACATCATATCCCTTTTTATCCAGAAAGAACAATTGTGGTTTAAGAAGGTCGATTTCATCATCGGCCCACAAGATTTTAATTTTATCACCCATTTATGTAGATTGTTGTTTTGAAAATATTAGAAAACTGAACCTGAAACTTTTACGTTCAATATGTATTAGGAATTTAACATAGCATACTGGTATAACGTTTTGAATTAAAATATATTTTTGCATTATGAATAAAAAGAAAATATTCAATGATCCGATCTACGGACTCATTAGATTTCATCATGACACCATCTATGAAATCATAGATCACCCATATTTCCAAAGACTCCGGCGCATCAGTCAGCAGGCCTTATCTCATCTGGTCTATCCCGGCGCGCTGCATACCAGATTTCAACATGCGCTGGGCGCCACTTATCTCATGTGCAGAGCACTCGACACTTTAATAACTAAAGGTATAGTCATATCTGATCAGGAATATGAAGCAGCGTGTGTCGCCATATTACTTCATGATGTTGGACATGGGCCATTTTCACATGCATTGGAGCATACCTTGGCAGATGTACACCATGAGCGAATATCCCTGTTACTTATGCAAAAAATTGGCCTTGAGCTTCACAAAGACTTTCAACTGGCAGTATCAATATTTACCAATAATTATCACCGACCATTTTTCCATGAGCTGGTATCAGGTCAGATAGATGTCGATAGAATGGATTATTTGACCAGGGACAGCTTTTTTTCGGGAGTGGCTGAGGGTATCATTGGGTATGATCGGATCATCACTATGATGCATGTGGTCAATGATCATCTTGTCATAGAAGAAAAAGGAATATATTCCATAGAAAAATTTTTGATGGCGAGGAGATTGATGTACTGGCAAGTGTATATGCATAAGACGGTGATTTCTTCTGAAGTAATGCTCATATCCATACTCAAACGAGCCAAATATTTAGCCCAGCATGGAGTGGAGTTGGCCACGTCATCAGAGCTCAATTACTTCCTAAAACTGCCAATAGAAAATAAACCATTGGAGCATGATCATAAATTTTTAAATCATTTTGTACTTTTGGACGATATAGACTTGATGTGGATGATCAAAAAATCCGTAGATCATTCAGATATCATTCTGAAAACTTTATGCTCAAATCTTTTGGAAAGAAAACTTTTTAAAGTATATTTGCAAACGTCGGACATGCATGTTGACTTCATATCGACCAAGGTTGCTGAATTGATCACTCGATTTAATATTAACAAAGCAGAAATTGATTACTTTTTGATCCAAAAAAGTGAGACTTTTTCATTTTACAACAGTCATAATAACGAAATCAATATTTTATTAAAAAACGGCGAAGTCAAATCGTTTTCTAAATTGGTATCTTTTTATAGTGATATACCTACAGAAAAGAAGGACTTTACTTTTTGTGTTCAATAACTATTTTTCAGATTTATATTTTTTTATTTACAATTAAACCAATTTTTACATTATGAGAAACCGTAATTATTTATTTTTACTCATGGTCGGACTGGTCTCGTTTGGGCTAAATGCTCAGCCAGAAGCAGGTATGCCATCAGTACCAGGCAAATGTTATGCCAAATGTTTGATACAGGATCAGTACGAAACTGTCACCGAACAGATACTAGTCAGAGCTGCGAGCAAAAAAGTCGAAGTCGTACCCGCAGTGTTTGAGACAGTATCAGAGCAAGTACTCAAGAAAGATGCTGGATCGTCAGTAAGCATTTCTGCTGCAAAGTTTGAAACCATGACCCAACAAGCATTGACTAAAGAAGCTGGCAAGTCCGTCAGTATCAGTCCTGCTAAATTTGAGACCATGAAAAATCAAGTAGTCTCAAAAGAAGCTTCTACTACATTATCTGTGTTGGCGCCAAAAGTAGAAACTGTAACTGAACAGGTCATGGTCAAAGAAGCATATACAGAACTAAAAGTAGTTCCTGCCAAGTTTGAAACGGTGACAGAAGATGTCATGCTAGAAGCCGCTTATGAAACAGTATCTGTCGTACCAGCAAAATATGAAACGGTGACGGAGCAAGTATTAGTAAAAGAAGCTTATACTACGCTATCAGCAGTGCCTGCCAAATACGAGACTGCGACGGAGCAAGTACTTGTAAAAGATGCATATACTACCCTCTCTGTAGTACCTGCCACCTATGAGACAGTCACAGAAGAAGTAAAACTATCTGATGCTTCTACCACCATAGAAAGAGTGCCTGCACAATATGAAACTGTGACAGAAAGGATAGAAACAGCACCAGCATCCACTAAATGGGAAAAGAAAAAAGCCGATAAAAACTGTCTGTCAGCCAATCCTGATGACTGCTTGGTTTGGTGTGTGGTCGAAGTGCCTGCCACTTACGCTACGGTCACTAAACAAGTACTGAAAGGGTGCGCTACAGGATACACTGCCAATGGTGATGACTGTATCAGAACAATAGAAGTTCCTGCACAGTACGGAAAAAGAACGTATCAGAAAATCAAAACACCGGCTACGACTACAAGTGTCACTGTACCCGCTAAGTATGAAACCAGATCTTATCAAAAATTAGCATCGCCAGCTACTACCGTGAGTGTCACTGTACCGGCTAAATATACCTCCAGAACATATCAGAAATTGGTATCACCTGCTACCTCTACTAAAACAACTGTCCCCGCTAAAATGGGAAAAAGATCATATCAAAAGTTGGTCGCCGCTGCTACTACTGAAATAGTACAAGTGCCTGCAAAATATGAAACACGTACCTATAAAAAGTATTCTAATGGGTCTGTGTCATCCACCGATGTGGCTGCTCAATATACTACAGTGACTTATGAAAAACTCGTCTCAGATGCTGCTGCAAATATGACAGATGTAGCTGCGGCTTATATGACAAGATCATACAGCAAATTGTCAGCGGATGCGTCATCATCAGCCGCAGAAGGTTCTGCCGCTATGTATGAAACCCGAACTTATAAAAAATTGGTTACGCCAGCATCCACTAGGAGTATTGATATTCCTGCAGAATATAAAACCATTACCAAGAGAAAGCTAGTAAAAGCTGGTGGGTTTAGTGAATGGAGAGAGGTGGTTTGTGATAGTGATGTGACCACAGAATTGATCAGAAGAGTTCAAAGAGCACTCTTGGATAGAGGATACGATGTAGGTCCTGCGGGAACTGACAATATCATGGGATCTGACACCAAAGCTGCACTGGTCAAATATCAAAAAGATAATGGCTTGCCAGTAGGATCTCTAGATTTCGAAACCCTCAAGGCACTAGGCGTTAAGTAAAGACAATATTGATTTTTAGGTGATATACTAAAAACCTAAGTTATTTTTTTTTTTGCCCTATACGACGTTCAGTTGTGTAGGGCTTTTTATTTTTTGTAATCCAAAAGAATTTATAAATATTTTTTGTTCTTATTTTTTTTTGAATACAACATTTTGTTGTCATTACAATCGGAAATTTTTAGACCCATGTTGGCAATGAAATAATATGACTTCATGTAGCTCACATTTATTTAAATATGTCACTACTAAAAAAAATGAAAATACTCCGATTTCTTATCTATCTTTGCATTTATGAAATAGTTAAGTAGTAATAAAATATATAATATGTTTGCTAAAGGTATATTTGAAGCTGTAAAATCAACTGAAAATGTTTATTCATTTTTTGACGGATGTTATACAAGTGATGATCATTTTCCCTCATTGGATGCTCCTGGTGTTGCCTTGATATATTGTGATAAAAATCAAACTGACCCGGTCAGGATACAATTGGATAAAATGAAAAATCATTTTAAAAATCTAAAAATTTATGATCTTGGTCTGCTTAGGAGCTCAGATATCACCCTCCAATCCGATATAATACAAACTCTCAAGTCCAAAAATATTGTCCCTATTTTCGTAGGTAAAAATATCATACAAGCTGGAGAAATAGCGGCAGTACATCAAAGTAAAATCTGTCAGGTCTCCAACAAAATTGAATATCTGGAGCATAACACTACTTTTATAAAATGTAATTACTTAGGCTATCAAAGACACTTATGTACGCTGGACGATATCTTGGAAATAGAAGAAAATTCGTACGATTCATTGAGCCTAGGGAAAATAAGATCATTTCCATATCAAATAGAACCCTGTATCCGTGACGCCAACCACATCCATATCAATCTGAATGTAGTCCGGGCATCAGAAGCTATGGGACTTGAAGATACCATGCCTACAGGGTTGAATGCTGAAGAATTGTGTCAGATCATGAAATATGCAGGTGCATCCAATTATCTAAAAGCAATATACATAGATTTTACTGCCAAGGATCAACCAACTCCACATGTCTATGGACTTTTGGCAACCTCCATTTGGTACTTTATAGAAGGCCTAAATATGAATATTAAAGATCACCCTGATTTTTCCAAAGACTTTGCTCAGTTTATAGTTTACTCTGCATCTTTGGATATAGACTTGTGTTTTGTAAAGCACAATTATTCGGGCAAATGGTGGCTAAAAACCGAAAGTAATCCTTTAGAATTTTTGGCCTGTGCTTATGAAGAATATCAGGCATCTGTCAATGAGGACGTACCTGATAGGTTGATGAAGTTTTTCAATATGATGGAAGAGGAATCATAACTCTCCTATGATTCGCTCTATAGCGAGCCCTCGTGATCCTTTGAGCAATATCATGCCCTCTTCGATATTGCAATTGTCAAAAAACTGTTTTGCATCTTTGATATCTGAAAAAAAATGTCCAGCGTGTCCCTTTCTTGCAAGACCAAAGATGGGGCCAACAAAAATTACTCGATGTGCCCCTAATGTGTGAGCTTGTTTGATGATCTGTAGATGCTCTTGTTCAGCATATGCACCAAGTTCCAGCATATCGCCCAAGATCATCCATTTATTGGGGTGATCTATTTTTAGAAAGCTCTCTATACTTACTTTCATTGATGTTGGATTGGCATTGTAAGCATCTTTAATGTACGTATTTTTACCTTGTTGGAGTGTTTGTGACCGATTGTTATCAGAGATATAGTTGCCAATGGCATCCATGATATCTTGATCATCGACACCAAAATGGTGGCCACATGCTATCGCAAATCCGATATTTGGCAAGTTGTATATCCCATATATGTTTGTGTCTGTGATGATATCTTTGTATCGCAGGCGTAAAGTCGGGGTTTCGGATAAGACCTCGATGGATTGGGAGGGTGTATATGGTATAGTTGTACAATTTTCGGGCAACAAAGAGATCAACACTTCATCTTCTTGATTGATAAATATTGACTTACTTTCCTTGGCAGCATATCGGTACATTTCTGATTTGCCTCTTTTAATCCCCGCTACTCCGCCAAAACCTTCCATGTGGGCCTTTCCGATATTGGTGATCATCACATAGTCAGGTTTGGCAATGGTACACAAGGCATCTATCTCTCCCTGATGATTGGCGCCCATCTCTACGATCAGCATCTCTGTGTCTGCCGGGGTGGACAGTATGGTCAGTGGGACACCTATATGGTTGTTGAGATTGCCAATGGTAGCTTTGGTGTTGAATTTTTTTTGCAGTACTTCTCTGCAAAGTTCTTTTGTAGTAGTCTTGCCATTGGATCCCGTGATGGCTATGACAGGTATATCCAAGGTACCTCTATACATAGTAGCTAATAGCTGTAGAGAGGACAATACATCATCTACCAGGAGATATCTATCATTTTTCTTGACATTGACATCATCGATCACTGCATATGCTGCCCCTGAATCCAATGCTGCCTCTGCATATTTGTTGCCATCAAATAGCTCCCCCTTTAGAGCAAAAAAAATAGAATTTTCACTAATCTTTCGACTATCTGTCGAGATGATGGGATGCCTTTTATATATTTCGAAAAGATCATCTGTAGTTATATTTTTATATTCATTCATCGCAGTGACTTTTAATACCTAGTTTTATAATCAAAAGAAATTAGATTGCGAATAATACTAATTTTAATACTTTCAAAATCAAACGATTAAAATATAAAATTTTTGCATTTTAATTTACTTTCAGTATAATAAAAAAACCCCTGCAAATTTTGCAAGGGCTATGTATAATATTTTTATTAAATGGCATTACTTATATCTTCTCTTGATCTTTTTGCCACTCTCTTTAAATTTATTACCTCCTACATCCTCATTTCCAGCCTGACCTCCTACTCTGATCATAGCACATCTAAAGCCTATCGTTCGGTCAGACTGATCTTCATCTTTGTAACGTCTTGCTCCAGGCGATAGCCAAAAAAGTCTATCTGCCCAAGATCCACCCTTATATACTTTGGACTTATCGCTGACCAGAGTGGTTTCTCCATATAAGTAACTACCTGTAAAATCTTCATCACCATCCTGATAGTTTCGCACGTCGCCCTTTCTATAGTTCTCACGATTTTTGGCTTCATCATCATCTATAAATCTAGTTTTCAATCTACCTAATGAATCTTTTTCAACAGGATTGCCCTCTTCGTCTATGACCAAGGTCTGGAATTGATTACCTCTGAATGGGTTGAGATCGTTGTTTTCTGAATCATTCAGGGTGATGGATGTCGTCGGTCTATATGTATCAAGCGTCCATTCGTTGACATTTCCTGCCATATTGTAGAGACCAAAATCATTTGGAAGATACGAGACTACAGGGCCACAAAATGATGCATTGTCATTGAGATTTCCAGCAAGACCCATGTAGTCACCACGTCCTCTCTTGAAGTTGGCAAGAATACGCCCCTGAGATTTATTTCTTTTTTTGTATCTGGCAGTATTTCCATTCCATGGATAAAATCTTCTTTCGGTATATACTTCATCATCAGAGGTTGGCTGATTACCCTGCAATGCCAAGGCTGCATATTCCCATTCTGCTTCTGTCGGCAATCTGTAATCAGGCAATAAGATACCATCGTCAAATGAAACAGCCCGCTCTCCTCCATTGACTAGATTAGGCAAATTTTTCTTCACATTACCTTGGTATTGCCCATTCAAGTAGGCTTTGCTGTCAAAATTGTCAGAGTCTTTGCCATCCGGAGTAGGATTGAGGATTCCTCTCTCTATAAGGATCATCTCATTGACCCTGTTGGACCTCCACTTACAATACTCATTGGCCTGCAACCAACTGACTCCCACTACAGGATAGTCGTCATAGGAAGGATGTCTGAAGTAAGTTTCTACCAATGGTTCATTGAAAGACAGCTCCTCTCTCCAAACTAAGGTATCGGGCAGTGCTTTGCGATGTACTTCGGGATAGCTGACATATTTGTTGCTAAGATAATGCAGGTATTCTCTGTAATTAATATTGGAGACCTCGGTCTCATCCATATAAAAAGACGAAACTGTCACCCTACGTGGCACATTGTTGTATTCGTAAGTGACATCCTGCTGGGTCAGCCCCATGGAATAAGTGCCTCCTTCGATGAGCACGAGATTTGGACCATCTATCTGACCTTCATAATTCTTCTTTTCGAAACCTCCCCATTGAGGGTCGTTATATTTCCAACCAGTATTGGACGAAATATCGCCACCTTTTTTACCGCACGAAGAAAGTATTAAGACAAATAATGCCCAAAAACTTAATAGATGAATTAAATTTTTCATTGACTGATATTCTATTTTCAAAATTTTAGCGCACAAAAGTACGTATATTTTAAACTACGTACTACAAATTTTATTAAAAAATAATGACATATGTTTTAAATAATCATAAAATATAAGATTTTATACAAACTATTATTTGGTACATTCTTACCAAATCACCAGATACATATCATGATCCATTTAAAGTAACATATTCAACATCAAATGTTTTCTTTATCTAAATATTGCAAAACAGTCATTATAATCTACTTTTTGGGGATATAGATAATCAAAGTTCAGTACGATGCCTATTTCATGGCTTCCACCTTGTCTGATATTTAGCTGAGATAATGTAAGATCAAAACTATAGGTAATTTTGAAAAAATCTCGCTTCACACCAAATGAAGTAATCAATGCATCGCCATTGTACAGAGAATGTCTAAACCACACTCCCCCTTGTACTTTATTTACTGACAAATATGCCCCCAAATTCAATTGATGAAATCCTGCTTGCTTTAAAAAGATAACATTCGGAGATATAAACGTGGGATCAATATTTTTATTGCCTCCCCTCAAAATAATTTGACTGCCTGCATGCAAGGTAAATCTTACAGGCAGAGAGAGAGAAGAAATGTCATTGATATTGGTATTACCGAGAAAAGATATGTCTGGTGTATTCAGATTTTTCATACCTAGACCTATATAATAATTTGGATTGGACAACAGTACTCCTGCACCTATATTAAGATAGTTTTTACTTGTATTTTCTGGTACAGACTCTTGGCTCGGATAGGGGGTACCTCCAGGAGAAATAGGACCTAATTTAGCATCTATGGCATCTCCAAACAATAGTTTGCTCCAATCCAAAGACATATTTACCAATCCAACGTCCATGCCCCCTTTGATGTAGGTGTCACCTCGGAGTTTGAGCCTATAGCTGTAAAATCCAGTGAGCCCGGTAGTCCTTAATATCCCGTCACCGGCATTGTCCGAAAGTATTTGAGCTCCTATGCCGCTATTCAGCTGATGGATAAATTGATCATAAGACACCGAATACGTATTATATATATTGCCTAAAGCTGGCCACTGATTTCTATAATTCAGCTGTATGAGTGGACCTCTGGTGTTGCCCGCCATTGCGGCATTCAGTTGTAAGTGTGCATTGTAAAATTGACTATAAATAGGATCTTGCCCATTCAATCGGTCACTTGATAGCACTACCAATAGCAAGACAGAGGCAGTAGGCATACAAAGATTACCTACCCAATAATAAATATATTTTTGTATCTCTTTTACGGGCACTATTAACAATTTGAAAACAATAGAACGACAAATATGGGCGTTTAAAATCAAAACAAAAATGATTTTAACATTATTTTAGTGAAAATCAATCTTTATGTCGTCCTTCGTAGGTTTGAAACATTTTTGGACGCAAATTGATTTAGTATCGCTGCTTTTTTTTATTTTGTATTAAATATCCAGGTCCAAAACTTAGAGCATGTTTAAAATTAAATTTGCTCGCTTTCGCTCAAACATGAAAATTTAAATATACTCTTAAAACAGGCAACAAAAAACAAGCATTTTATGATTAAAAACTTTTGGATATTGTTAGTATTTCTGGTCATCTCAGCTGGCTCGATAGAAGGTGTATGCCAATCTGAACAATACATATCTCATCGCATAGAGTGGACCAATGATACCGAAGATTCATCCTCACTGACCTTTGACAATAACGGGGTATATTATGACATAAATCCTTCTGTCAGTTTATACTATGATATCAGAGCAGGACGACAGGGTATCCTGATCTCATCGACACTATTGGTTGATAAGACGGAGATCATCACCGTATCGGAAGCAGTAAAGGCTAAAATCACCAATAAAGAATATACGTACTCGATAGAGCTATTCGAAACCAAAAACCAATACATGTTGTCCACATCTGTATTGCCTGTAAAGCTGACAGAAGATGGTAGAGTAGAAAGAATACTTACCTTCAGGACACAACTTAATTATGCTCCATCCATCCAATCCGGAAGTAGAAATCCCGATGCGACCTTCAAATCTGTGCTGGCAGATGGCGATATTTACAAATTGGCGGTCAATAAATCCGGAATTTACAAAATAGACAGACCTTTTTTAGAGACAAAATTGGGCATCAACCTAGCCAATATCAATCCCAAAAAAATAAAGATATACGGCAATAGAGGCGGCAGAGTGCCCGAAGCCAATAGTGAACCAAGGATAGATGATCTGGAAGAGCTGGGTATCTGGGTGGCCGGCGAAAGTGATGGGCGTTTTGACAATAGTGATTATATAATTTTTTATGCAGAAGGTGCAGATCTTTGGAAATACGTACCAAATAATAACAATTATGTCTTCGACAAAAATATTTATGACGAAAACAACTATTATTTTATCAAGATAGATGGTCAGGATGGAAAAAGGATCTCAAAAACGAATGAATTAAACATAATCACTGATGCAGAAACTGCCAGCTATGACATGCTCCAAAGAGTAGAAGATGACAAAACCAACCTCCTTGGTGCCTTTTCGGGTACAGAAGGTACCGGCAAAGATTGGTATGGTGATTACTTCAACGGGAGTGCCAGAGAATATAACCTGACATCCAAATTTGACTTTACAGGACTCGTACTATCAGATCCTATAGCAACGGAGATGGCTTTTGCAGGAAGGAGTAGAGTGACCAGTTCTGTTACCTTATCTATAGGCAATAAGAGTACAAATATAAGTGTTCCCTCTGTCAATGTCCTCAATGCAGAGTCAGAATATGCCCGACGAGTGGTCATCAATGATACATTTTTAGCTTCGGCATCTAATCCTGCCGTAAAGATCAACTATCCAGCAGTCTCAGCAGAATCTGAAGGGTGGCTTGACTATCTGCAAATTATCTCTGGCAGAGAGCTTTCGCTCAATGCAGCTCAACTACAATTTAGAAAAAAAAGCTTGAAAAATATTTCATCGGCTACTTTTTTGGTTAAAAATTTTTCCAGCCAAGTGGTTTGGGATGTGACGGACCCATTTAATCCGGCAGAAGTCACCATTAAGGATGGAAAATTAAAATTTTATACCAACAATCAGGTCAAAGAATTTGTAGCTCATAATAATACTGTGGGAGCCTTCGAGCCAACTGCATTGGGTAAGATAAACAATCAAAACCTGCATCGGGTCCAAGACGAACAGATGATCATCGTCTATCATCCAAAATTTAAGGACGCAGCTATCAGACTGGCAGAGCATCGGCAAAAACACAGTCAAATAAAAGTAATAGCTGCTGAAACTACTGAAATATATCATGAATTTTCAGGAGGAAAGGCAGACCCGGGAGCCATCAGAGATATGGCGCGTCTGCTTTTGGGTCGAAATCCACTATTTAAGTATGTACTTTTGTTTGGGGACGGATCATATGACTACAAAGGGTTGGTCAAAGACATTGCAGTAGAAAATTTTGTGCCCGTGTATGAGACAGATGAATCACTGGATCCCATCGACGGATATCCCAGCGATGATTTTTATGGACTGCTTGGTGATGATGAAGGGGTCGGATTGCGTGGAGGTCTGGATGTATATATAGGAAGATTGCCAGCAAAGTCAGCAGAAGAAGCCAATATTCTTGTGGACAAAATCATCCATTATGATAGTGCTCCTGTCTCACAAGGTGATTGGCGTATGCGCGCCGGGTATGTAGCAGATGACGAAGATGGAAATACCCACCTGAGAGATATGGATGATATAGCCCGTGCAGACGAAATGAGACATCCATTGATGCTCCAGGAGAAGGTATATGCTGATGCTTACAAACAAGTATCCACTCCTGGCGAAAACAGGTATCCAGATGCCAACAAGACGATAAATAATAATATATTCAAAGGACAATTGACACTTACCTACCTTGGTCATGGTGGTCCATTGGGGTGGGCACAGGAGCGCATACTTACTGTGCCAGAGATCAATACCTGGACCAATATGGATGCCTTGACGGTGATGGTGACGGCCACTTGCTCCTTTGGTGCTTATGATGATCCATCCGTACTATCACCCGCTGAATACGCTGTGCTCAATCCCAAAGGAGGAGCCATCGCTATGATGACTACCACCAGAGCAGTATATACCAACTCCAACAAGCAACTCACGGATGGCGCACATGAGCTGATGTATCAAAAGAAAGATGGAATAGCTCCAGCACTTGGCTACATACTCAGCGAAGGAAAAAATAAATACCAGGGAGATTTCTTCAGGATCAACTCTCGAAAATTTACACTATTGGGAGATCCATCGCAACAAATAGCCTTACCAAAATTGAACATCATCACCACCAAAATAAATGGAAAAGATGCTCAATCAGTCACTGACACCATCAATGCACTCGAAAAAGTAACCATCGAAGGCATCGTAACGGATGTAAAAGGAAACCTGGCTTCGGGGTTTAATGGGACGATATTTCCGACGGTATTTGACAAAAAAAGTAATTTGCAGACGCTCTCCAACGACATTGGATCGCCAAAATATTCTTTTACCGCCTACAAAAACATACTATTTAAAGGATCAGCCACCGTTGCAGGTGGGAAATGGACCATCAGCTTTTGGGTGCCCAAAAACATCAATTATACTTATGGAAATGGTAAAATATCTCTGTATGCCACCGATGGCAGCGCCATAGATGCATCGGGAGTGTACAATAATATCATCATAGGTGGCACCTCAGAAACTTTTGTATCAGATGACCAGGGTCCCCAGATGGACATGTATATGAATGATCGCTCGTTTGTATCAGGGGGACTGACCAGTGCAAATCCTAATCTATTGCTACATCTTTCGGACAATTTTGGCATCAACGTCACTGGCAATGCAGTAGGTCAGGATATCACAGCGATATTGGATGGTGACCAGAAGAACGTCTTTATTCTGAATGACTTTTATGAAGCAGAGAAAGATGATTTTGCCAAAGGCAAGGTGACATTTCCACTGACAGGGTTGACCAATGGGAGTCATTATATCATAGCCAAAGCATGGGATATATCAGGCAACTCCACCGAAAGAAGGATAGACTTTATAGTAGCCGAAGACGGCAATGTAACACTAAAGCACGTATATAATTACCCCAATCCATTTACGACAAATACACTTTTCCAATTTGAGCATGATCTCACTAATACAGAACTGGATGTCATCGTCAATATCTATACTATCACAGGAAAATTGATAAAAAGTATCACTCAAACAAAATATTCTTCAGGATTTAGAGTTAATGATATCGGTTGGAACGGAAAAGATGACTTCGAATCATCTTTAGCCAGAGGTTTGTATCTATATAAAATAATAGTTCAGTCAAAGGAATTGAATCTCACCAGAGAAAGTAAATTCGAAAAACTAATAAAACTTTAATTTGAAGTTTAGCGAATAAAATTTTGTAATATTGCGCCTATTTTTACGAAACAATGAGTATGTCAAATATATTTAAATCTTATATTTTTATTTTTGTCTTGTCACTTCCGATGCATCTTAATGCTCAGTTTTTCGATCCTAACAAAGGGTGTGTGGTGGACAATAATGGGGATTGTCTCTCCAATACCTTGTTGACTGCAGTCCCGTTTTTAAGGATCACCCCCGACGCCCGAGCTGGTGCTATGGGAGATGTGGGTATCGCCATGACACCGACACCCAACTCTATGCACTTCAATGCTTCCAATCTGGTGTTTGCCGAAGATCAATCTTCATTTTCATTTACATATACGCCATGGTTAAGAAATCTCAATCTCAATGATATCTTTTTGCTATACGTATCTGGGTACTACAAACTGGATGAAAATCAGGCAATAGGTGGGGGTATCAGATTTTTCTCCTTGGGCGATATAGAGTTTACGGACACTCAGGGAGGGTCATTAGGAGTAGGAAGGCCTAGAGAGGGAGAGTTTACAGTCGGCTACGCCAGAAAATTGGGAGATAATTTTTCAGCATCCTTATCCGGCAAATATATATTCAGCAATTTGGCTTCCGGGCAAATAGTAGCAGGGGTAGATATCATAACTGCCACGGCATTTGCGGCTGATTTTGGACTAAACTACAGAAAAAAAACCAATATGGGTGGGTATAAGGGAGAGTGGTCCTATGGACTAGCACTTACCAACATTGGTTCCAAAGTAGCTTATACTACCAATAATAATATTCGTGATTTTATTCCTTCCAACTTTGGATTGGGTACGGCATTGAAATTGGATCTCGACCAATATAACTCTCTAACATTCGGACTGGATTTTAATAAATTGTTGGTACCAACCCCTATTTCTAAAAAAATATTAAATAGTGACGGTACTTTGAGTGATAATCCTGACTGGGACAAAACGGGTGAACCAAATATAGCAGACTATAGAGAAAAAGGATTGTTTGCCGGTATGCTGGGATCATTTACAGATGCTCAGGGAGGATTTAGAGAAGAAATCAAAGAAGTATCAGTAAGCATTGGAGCTGAGTATTGGTATGACAAACAATTTGCATTCAGAGGAGGTTATTATTGGGAAAGTGCCGAAAAAGGCAACAGAAGATTTTTTACGGTAGGCGCAGGTATTAAGTACAATATATTTGGTATAGATTTATCCTACCTGATACCGACCTCGGTCAATCCAAATCCATTGGACAATACCTTAAGATTTTCACTATTGTTTGATTTTGCGGTATTTAAGGGAGATTAAGTGAAAAAAAATATAAAGCAGTATAAAATGAAATTTGCCGCTTGCAGACAAATGATGGAATTTTAAACATACTCTTATTTCTATCCTTGTACGTACAATAAATATTTCTCTTCAAAATATGGCTCATTGAAGTAACGCGGGATATGCACTTCCTCCCAATACTCGTATTTGGGCAACAGCTTCAATTCTTCTTTTAAGTCACCTTTGAGTGCGATGATCCCATTTGGGTATAAATTTTTATGACTCTTGGATAGTATGTTTCGGCTCCACGGGAGTAGTAAGTCTATCTTGGCCACTGCTCGGGTGACTACAAAATCGTATTTTTCTTTCAGTTCCTCTGCTCTCCCATGAATGGTGGTAATATTTGTAAGGCCTAAACTTTCGGCAATGGCTTTGACCACAGTGACCTTCTTACCTATACTATCGACCAAAGTAAAATGGGACAAAGGAAACAAGATGGCCAAAGGTATCCCAGGAAATCCACCTCCTGTACCCAAATCTACGACCCTACTGCCATCTTTAAACTGCAAAAATCGGGCAATAGCCATCGAATGCAGAATGTGATGCTGATAAAGATTATCAATATCTTTACGCGAAATGACATTGATTTTATCATTCCAATCCCTATAAAGAGCATCCATTGCTTCCATTTTTTCTTTCTGGTCTGATGAAAGGTCAGGAAAGTATTTTAATATGATATCCAATCTATTTTTATTTTGTTAAGCATGGTAAAGGTATCAAAATTGAAACAAAGAGACATTTTATTATGTAGAATATCCGATTAATTAAGGCAAATATTTAACTTTGACTCATGAAGTCTTATTTTAAACTTATTGTATTTGTAATCATCCTTTGGATATATTGCTTAGGATATGTCCAAGGACAAATCACTACAGACCCGGACATCCGAATCTCCATTATCACTTGTGCCCCAGGCAATGATTTGTACTCCATCTATGGTCATAATGCTATTCGTATTAGCAATGGACATTTGGGTACTGATATAGTGTATAATTACGGAACCTTTGACTTTAATACTCCAGGATTTGCCATAAAATTTATGCGCGGCAAACTTCTATATCGTCTTACTGCAGCTCACTACTATGATTTTTTGAGAGAATACGAATATACCCGCAGGAATGTCACAGAACAGGTATTGTACCTCGATCCCTTACAACAAAAAAAAATCATCAACTATGTAGCAAACAACATGAAGCCTGAAAATGCTACCTACAAGTATGATTTTTTTATGGACAATTGTGCCACCAGATTGAGAGACATCTTGGACAAAAATGTGAGCAACTTTGTATGGGATCAAAGTGGAGCTTCAGGCAAAACATTCAGACAAATCATCAAAGAATATCAAGTCAATATGCCCTGGACTGATTTTGGCATCGACCTGATCATAGGTGCTCCGGCAGACAAAATGACTACTTTGAGTCAAGAAGCTTTTATCCCCGATTACTTAGCCACTGCTATATCCAAGGCCAGATACAAAGACTCTGCGAAAATAGGATTGGTCTTCCGCAAGTATGATTTGGTCAAATTGGATCATAACACACCGTCCCCACATTTTTTATTGTCGCCATGGTTTCTTTTTATGATTCTGATCATCTTAGAAATCAATATCTTTTTTAGATTTTTGAATGGGAAAATAAGTACATGGGTGTCATGGTATGATAAGTGCTGGTTTTTTATATTGTTTATCAGCTCTATACTCATGATATTTATGTGGTTTGGCACTGATCATATTCCGACCAAATACAATTGGAACTTGCTTTGGGCCAACCCTTTGATACTTTTTTACTGGTGGTCTCAAAAGTCTAAAAACAACATCATCAGATGGTTATGGTACGTCAGCATGTTATTATTGAGCATCAGTTTTCTGAATGCTATTCCAGGTATTCAATTCTTACCACAATACTTTCACCCATTGGTATTGATCATAACGGTGATATTAGGTTTAAAACTTTGGCGCAGTCAACATAAATCGTTACTTTCGCATGCTTGGAGGTAAGAATGTAACAGTTGTATAAAAAAAAATTAGCCAACATGAGTTAAATCTTTTTGTATATCTTTTCATATCAAAATATTTCGCAAATAAATTAAATAAAATGAATAAGCATTTTTTACTGATTTTCACTTTCGTATGCCTTACTTTGGCTGGGAATGCCCAGTTTAATCCTACGGATTTTAAGGCGATGAAGTTTCGCAATATTGGTCCCGCAGGTATGTCAGGGCGAATCACCGCCATAGATGTGGACTTAAGCAACCCCAATCGCATTTATGCTGGTGCAGCTTCGGGAGGGGTTTGGCTATCAGAAAACGGAGGTATCAGTTGGTCTCCTATCTTTGATGAGCAACCTACGCTGGCCATCGGTGCTATCAAAATCAATCAGAATAACCCATCAGAGATATGGGTCGGGACCGGCGAAGGCAATCCAAGAAATTCACTCAATACAGGCAATGGGATCTATAAATCTCTGGATGGCGGCAAGACCTGGAAAAAAATGGGTCTCGAAAATACCCGTACCATACATAGGATTATTGTGCATAGAGACAATGCTGACATCGTTTATGCTGCATCATTGGGGTCACCCTGGGGGGCTAACCAAGATCGTGGCGTATTCAAAACAACAGATGGTGGCAAGACCTGGAAAAAGATCCTTTTTGTCAATGACCTGACCGGAGCCGCAGATATGGTGGTCGATCCTACCAATCCCAATAAAATAGTAGTAGCTATGTGGGAGCACAAGAGAGATCCTTGGTTTTTTAATTCTGGTGGCAAAGGCTCTGGCCTGTATGTTACGTATGATGGTGGCGACAATTTCAAAAAGATCACCACCGAAGATGGCATGCCTGCAGGTGATCTGGGTCGTATAGGCATCGCCATAGCCCCGGGAAAACCAAATATCATCTACGCCTTGGTAGAAGCCAAAGAAAACGGACTGTACAAGACCACTGATGGAGGTAAAAAATGGAGCCTGGTATCTACCAAAAATATCGGTGAGCGACCTTTTTACTATTCAGAATTATATGTAGATCCCAAAAACGAAAACAGAATATTCAATGTCTTTACATATATCACTATGAGCGAAGACGGAGGAAAATCTTTTAGATCCATCGCAGATTATGGCAATAATGTGCACCCTGACCATCATGCATTCTGGATACATCCGGATGATCCCAACTACTTATTGGATGGCAATGACGGTGGATTGACCATCTCGAGGGACGGTGGTGCCAATTGGTATTTTGCAGGCAATATACCCGTAGGTCAATTTTATCATGTCAATGTGGACACGGACTTTCCGTACAATGTCTATGGTGGCATGCAAGATAATGGTTCGTGGGTAGGTCCATCAGCTGTACTCAAACGGGGAGATATACGGAATAATGATTTCCAAGAGCTCTATTTTGGAGATGGTTTTGATGTGGTACCATTCCGCAAGGACAGCAGATATGGTTATGCCATGTCACAAGGCGGTAATGTAGGCTATTATGATCGGCAGACGGGCAAAACAAGATTTATCCGCCCCAATCATCCTGACCAAAATGTACAGCTTAGGTTCAATTGGAATGCCGCAATTGCGCAGGATCCTAATAATGATTGTGGCGTCTATTTTGGCAGCCAGTTTTTACACTATTCGACAGACTGTGGCGAAACCTGGAGTGTACTATCACCGGATCTGACTACCAATGATACTACCAAACAAAAAGCAGATAGAAGCGGTGGCCTGACGATGGATGCGACCAATGCCGAAAATCACACTACTATTATAACCATCGCACCTAGTCCTGTCAACAAAAACGTCATCTGGGTAGGTACGGATGATGGCAATGTACAACTGACCACAGATGGAGGTAAGACCTGGATCAACCACCATAAAGCTTTGAAGGGACTCCCACTTGCGAGCTGGATACCACAGATACAGGTGTCAGGCAAAAATGAAGGTGAAGCTTGGGTAGTGGCCAATAATTACAGGAGAAATGATTTTTCAGCCTACACCTATCACACTACAGATTTTGGCAAGACCTGGACAAGGATTGCAGATGACAGTCAGATAGGAGGTTTTGTCCTGAGTATAGTACAAGACCATAAAGAGCCCAATTTGATGTTTTTAGGTACGGATGCAGGACTATATGTGAGTTATAACAAAGGCTTGAAATGGCATCACTGGAATAAAGGCTTCCCACAGGTACAAGTCAATGATATGGTCATTCATCCTGTAGAAGACGATTTAGTACTTGGTACCTTCGGTCGGGCATTTTGGGTACTGGATGATATCAATCCACTCAGGGAGATCGCAGCAAAAGGTGAATCAGTCTTATCTGCAGACTTTGATGTCATGACGACCGCAAGTGCGTATTTGGTCAGTTACAGATCCGTGGATGGTGTCAGATTTACAGGTCAAGGCGAGTTCAAAGGAGACAATAAGGCGTATGACAGAATATCATTGAATGTGTGGAAAAAGCCAGCTGATAAAGCTAAAGAAGATGCCAAAAAAGAAGATACCAAAAAAGATGATGAAGGTAAGGACAAAGATAAAAAGGTAAAAGTAACCATCTATGACTCTGCCAATCAACCGATCAGAACATTCAGCCGCAAAATAGAAGATGGTCTGAATCGAGTGAGTTGGGGTCTCGAGACCGATGGCACCAGATTTCCATCCAGAAATGAACCTAAAGAAGATGATGATTTGCCAGGAGGGTTTGATGTATTGCCTGGTACATACAAGGCAGTGTTAGCATTTGGGGCAAAAAAAGATTCTGTGATGGTAGAAGTGAAGGCTGACCCAAGGATAAAAATGACCGTCAAAGATCTGCAGGATATCAACAAAGTATATGATCAACACACCCTCTTGGTCAAAGAAGCTAAAAGCAGCTACGATGTGATAGTGCAAGCCAAAAAATCCATCTCTGTAGTCGAAAAACTCTTGGAGAATCAACCAGATAGTATCAAAAAGTCGATGAAAACATGGCACAAATCTTTACAAAGCAAACTTGATTCGCTGTCAAGCATCTATATCGAGCCTGAAAATGTAAAAGGAATCCAACGCAATCCTGACCAGCTGAGTAGCGTTTTGTTTGGTGCACTCAATTATATCAGATCCTCGTGGTCAGCGCCCAAAGGCAATGCTCTACTAGCCCTTGAAAAAGCAAAAATCATGACCACCAATGCTACCAAAGCGATCAATAATTTTGTGGAGACAGACTGGAAAATGTATCAGGAGAAAGTAAATAATATGACCGTAAAAATTTTTAAGGATTAATGTTTTGTAAAGATAAAAAACAACATACTCTAAGTTAATTATCCAGACAGAGCATCAGTCATATAGG
>JBATLS010000103.1:0-9783 GCA_049289435.1 Saprospiraceae bacterium
ATGTGTATATAATGGGTGTATCCCATTTTTGCATTCATTGATAGCCAATTTCTTTTTAGCTCCCTTGAGGGATGGGGTAATCTAAAAAGAAATTGTATAAAAGTGAAATTTTGGGATACACCCTATAAATTTGCTACTTGAAGACAAATGATGCAATTTTAATCATACACTTAGTCAAAAGTTGTCTTGTGACCAGTTAAATTATTTCGACAGTAATTTTAACAATTTTTCCACAGCTTTTTTGTCGTTTCCCACTATGATCTGTTCATCTATAATGGCTGCTGGTCTTTTCATGAAAGTGTATTCTGACAGAATTAACCTTTTATAATCAGTTTCTTTTTTGGGCTTCTGATCTTCAGACATTTCTTTGAGCTTTTGGGCACGTTTGTTGAACAAGAGCTCGTAGCTGCCCACTGATTTTCTCATCAATATGAGGTCTTCTTTAGAGATCAAATGCTCTCTTATGTTGATTAATTCTACTCCTTCGGTATTGATCTGTGCTAAAATTTTTCTACAGGTATCACAGGTGGATAAATAGTAAATTCTCTTCATATTTATTCAAGAATCAAGGGTTTTGTGTCAAAAGGATGTAGCGTAGTACCTTTGATGGTGACTTCAGCAGTGACGGTATATGTAGATTTGACACCCCTTGCTTTTTTTGCCAAAGCTACTAATCCTCTGGACATAAAATTGCTTTCGGCCATCTTGTCCATCTCAGATTTTACATATACAAATTCAAGCTCAAAAGGTATTTCTACTACCTCATTTTTGGAGATGTTCACTCTTTCTTTTTTGACCAGTTCGCCCATTGGATACTCATTGATGAGTTTGGCATCACCCCGTCCACGAGTATATTTTTCTATCATTTTGACCTTTATACCTATAGTCTCATTGTCATCGCTTAGAGACGTAAGCCTGATGACACCTTGCAGCATGCCTATATCTTTATTTATTTTTTCAGGGACGATGAGTTCGAGTTTTACACCTTCTATGCCCAATATCTTTTTTACCT
Source organism: Saprospiraceae bacterium (assembly GCA_049289435.1). GTDB lineage: Bacteria > Bacteroidota > Bacteroidia > Chitinophagales > Saprospiraceae > OLB9. Next base: position 1,013 of record JBATLS010000103.1, read on the forward strand.
TACCAAACATTTATTTTCGTTTGATCCTAATAACACGATAGTCTTCCAATAAGTTCTGCTTTTACGACCAATCATGGGTAAGGACAGACAACTATACAAATCTCTTATGCCAACTTTCCTGGAGAGGCTTTGTCCATTTCGACTCAAAATCAGCTTTGGTTTTGACCAGATTATCAAATACCAAGGTTTGACTATTGATCACACCATCTGCAAATAATCCCTGGAGATCATTCAATGGGGATGTCATTATACTTTTAGCATCTGATTTAAGTCCATCTAAATAAGCAACTTGCATTCGTCCAAGCAACGAAATGCCATATTTTTTTTCAATATTCTCGATAAAATGGACAGATTTGTCAATAGAACAACCACTGGCTCCAGTAAATCTTTCATCAGCAAATATCACTAAGAATCGGTCATAATATACATCCCCGAATGTAAACAATTGTGCATTGTGGGCCGTCCAGTCTTCCAGAAATTCATTAAGTTCAGTTTTGATGCCCAGCACCTGATCAGATGTAAGTATGTCACTGGCCTGGTATATCCAGACCCTGGATTGGGCGTCTAATTTTTCATATGGTATCAACATGTTTTATAAGTTTAGTGAATAGATAACAGCCAGATGTTTCGAGATGTTTATTTACGAAATACGAAGTACGAAATACGAAGTACGAAATACGAAGTACGATTTACGAAGTACGATTTACGAAATATAAACAAATAAACAAATAAACAAAGTCACATTCCTATCCTAATATATTACCTTTGCCAAATATTAGATAAAATTATCATGAGTCATTTAGTTGCACCTTCCATACTTGCCGCGGATTTTGGAAATTTGCAAAAAGAAATAGAAATGGTCAATGCGTCTGATGCAGACTGGCTGCATGTAGATGTCATGGACGGCATGTTTGTTCCCAATATTTCTTTTGGGCCGGACATCATCAATGTCATGAAAAAGCATGCTAAAGTGCCCTTGGACGTACATCTCATGATCGAAAAGCCTGAAAGATATATCGAGATATACCGTGAAGTCGGAGCTGAAAACATTTCTGTTCATTTTGAGACTTGCCCACACTTGCACCGCACCATCCAACAAATCAAGGATACTGGGGCGAAAGCAGGAGTAGCGATCAATCCCCACACCCCGGTCAGTTGGCTGGAAGACGTGATTGAAGAATTGGATTTGGTCATACTAATGAGTGTCAATCCTGGGTATGGTGGTCAGAAATTTATTTACAACACTATACTAAAGATCAAAGCATTGAAGGAATTGATCACTACGCACAACACAAGCACCCTGATAGAAATAGATGGTGGTGTAGGGCTGCAAAATGCAGAGTCTATCTTGCAGGCTGGGGCAGATGTACTAGTAGCTGGTAGTAGTGTATTTAAAGCAGATAATCCGATCAGGGTCATTTATTCTCTCAAAAACTTGGGCATCAAAGGACTATATGCTTAGTGTCAATGGGAGTGTTTACAAATAAAAAACATAATAATTGAAAGTATTCTGCGTTTTTCTTCTTTAATAGTAATGTCCAGTCATGTATCTGAAGTTTGTATTGTGTTTAGTGGTGGTTTGTTTTTCCATGGGGCTTCAGGGGCAGAGTGGGGTGGTATTTGGTATAGTGAGAGATATTGACACCAATGCTGGTATAGATTACGTCACCGTTTTTGTGGATGGGACGGGCAATGCGACAGAGACTGATATCAATGGGCAATACAAAATCAATGTCGAAGCGGATAAAAAAATAGTTCTTAAGTTTTCAAGGCTTGGTTATACAGACATTTCAGTCAATGTGGAGAGTATGTCCGACGGACAAAAAAGAAACATCAATGTCAAAATGGCACCCAAATCTTCTGATTTAGAAATTATAGTTCGTGCCGGAAAAATAGAAGACGTCGGTATGGTAAGAGAAGAAGTCAACGAACTCAAAATACTTCCTACCGCATCGGGTAATTTCGAGAGCATCCTTCCACATATAGCTTTAGGATTGAGTTCTGGTTCTGGTGGTGAATTGACTTCTCAGTATAATGTCAGAGGGGGCAATTATGATGAAAATTTGATATATGTCAATGATTTCGAAATATTCAGGCCTCAACTCATCAGAAGCGGACAGCAAGAAGGTCTCAGTTTTCCCAATATTGACCTAATCAGAGATCTGGAGTTTTCTTCAGGCGGTTTCGAAAGTAAATATGGAGATAAGATGTCATCAGTACTGGATATTAGGTACAAGAGGCCAGAAGAGTTCAGAGCTAGTATCACTGGAAGCCTTCTCGGTGCGTCGATGCACATCGAAGGTAGCAAAAGGATAGGCGCCAATGCGTACAACAAATTGAGGTATTTGATAGGAGCAAGGTATAAATCGAATGCCTACCTATTGGGAAGTAGTGATATCACAGGGGAGTATGTGCCCACATTTACTGATATACAGGCTTTCGTAAGTTATGAAATTACTAAAGAACTGCAAGTCGGATTGATGTCCAATTACAATGGAAGCAACTATCAATTTAGCCCCACTTCTGGTAAGAGTAAAAAAGGGACCATAGATTTTCAGCTGGAACTAAATACTTTGTTTGAAGGTAGAGAAAGAGATGATTTCCAATATGCTATGAGCGGAGTGTCATTGACCTATGTCCCAGAAAAGAAGAAAAATCCGATGTATCTGAAGCTCTTAGGCTCCGGATACAGAGCGTCCGAGGCAGAGCGTTTTGATATCCTCGGATATTACAGGCTTTCGCAAATAGAGACTGCGCTGGGAGACAATACGGGTCAGGAGATAGCAGTATTGGGCACAGGCACACAGCACACTTATGCGCGAAATTATTTATACAACACCATTTACAATATTGAGCACAAAGGTGGAATCGAGCTGCAACCCGAGGGCATCAATAGTTCAAAACTGCATTTTATCCAGTGGGGACTGAAGTATCAATATGAAGAGTTTGATGATAAATTGAATGAGTGGGAGAGAATAGACTCCGCCGGTTATTCACTGCCTGACTTACCTGGAGAATTGATATTGTCTAAAGTGATAAAATCTCAAAATCTCATCCAGAACCATAGGATGCAAGCATTTTTGCAAGATGGTTTTTCAATAAAGACAGACGCCAGCGAATTTAAAATATCCACAGGCATCCGGGCTACCTACAGGTCTTTGAATGACGAATTGTTTTTCAGCCCAAGAGTGCAGGTATTTTACAAGCCACTCCATTGGAAACAAGATATATCATTCAAAGTATCGGGAGGCATTTACAATCAAGTGCCATTGTATAGAGAAATGAGACGACCCGATGGCACTACCAATACTGACCTGAAATCTCAAAAGTCTATCCACCTGGTGGCTGGTCTGTCATATGATTTTACATGGGAAAAGGTGAGCAACAGGCCATTCAGGATCATCTCTGAAGTGTATTATAAAAAGTTGAGTGACATGATCTCCTATGAATTGGACAATGTCAGGATCAGATATGCCGGTGAAAACAACTCTACAGGGTACATCATGGGCTGGGACTTCAGAATCAATGGCGAATTTGTGCCTGGAGCAGAATCCTGGATCAACCTTTCATTTCTAACCGCCAGAGAAAGTCTCACCGGTGTCAATCACTTGCGATATGAGGTCATTGACTCGGTCAATACTCCTGTGATTGTCAACAGTGTGCCCAGACCTACAGACCAGTTGATGACACTCAACATGTTTTTTCAAGACTATTTGCCTAAAAATGAAAACGTAAAAGTCAATCTTAATTTTTCGGTAGGAACAGGTCTCCCTTATGGCCCCAGAGAAAATAATGTAGAATTTAGAAATTTTTTCAGACTAAAGCCATATCATCGGATAGATGTGGGATTTTCGTTTCAGCTTTGGAAAGCAGTATGGATCAAAAGAAAACCACGTCATCCATTGCGATTTGCCCAAAATAGCTGGATCAGTTTAGAGGCCTTCAATCTCCTTCAGATATCCAATCAAGCTTCGGTCAACTGGATAAAAACACTGACCAATGAAGAGTATGCATTGCCCAACAACCTGACAGGCAGAAGGATCAATGTACGGTTTAGAATAGATTTTTGATTAAGTTGAGATTTGATGGCATGGAGGGCTTGTATGGCAATAGGGAAACACTATTGGCTGTAAGCATTGATTTATTATTTATTTGTAAAGCAGCCAAAATCTCAGATTTAGTTATATCTTGTGCCAAAATATTCCCCCCAATATGAAGATTTTAGATGGAAAAGCTGTCGCTGAGGAACTGAAAAATTTTCTCAAACAAGAAGTTATAGAATACAAGGCAAAGTCAGGTAGAGTGCCTCATCTCGCAGCCATTTTGGTTGGAGATAATCCTGCAAGTAAAGCATATGTCGGCAATAAGGTGAAGTCATGTGAACAAGTCGGGTTCAATTCTACATTGATCAAACTTAGTGATGATGTATCTGAAGAAGAACTATTGAATGAAATTCAGAAATTGAATGAGGATGTTGATATAGATGGTTTTATAGTTCAATTGCCACTGCCCGGTCACATCGATGAAGTCAAAGTAACCCTCGCTATAGACTATAGAAAAGATGTAGATGGCTTTCATCCGATCAATTTTGGACGAATGGCTCAAGGGTTGCCATGTTACTTACCTGCGACACCTTATGGGATCACACTATTATTGGAAAGATACAACATAGAGACCGCAGGCAAGCATGTGGTCGTAGTGGGGCGTAGCAATATAGTAGGTACACCTATCAGTATATTGCTGTCCAGAAAGACAAAAATGGGTGATGCCACGGTGACCTTGACACATAGCAAGACTAAGGATTTATATAAAATATTGCTACAGGCAGACATCATCATTGCAGCTATTGGTATCCCCAATTTTATCAAAGAAGACATGGTCTCCAAAGGTACAGTAGTAGTTGACGTGGGTATCAATAGAGTAGAGGACGAGACCATACAGAAAGGTTCGAAGTTGGTAGGTGATGTAGATTTTGAGGGGGTCAAAAATAATTGTACCCATATCACCCCGGTGCCGGGAGGAGTAGGCCCTATGACGGTCATGGGGCTGATGCTAAATACCTTCAAATCAGCCAAAAAGGAGATTTATTCTTAACATCATCTATTAAATTCCAAATGATGGACATTTATTATGCTTTCCAAGTGCAAAGTACGGATGAGGGCTTGATGGCCTTATTGATGCAGTATGACTTTGAGTCACTGGAAGAAAACGAGGATCATTTTATTGCTTATATACGAAAAGATGGGTTGAATGACCCTTTAAAAGAAGAGATCATCTTACTCATCCAAAGGTTTACTTCCAATTTTACCATAGAGGAAATTTTGCCACAAAACTGGAACGCCATCTGGGAAGCATCCTTCCAACCCGTCATTGTGGATGACTTTTGTCAGGTCAGAGCAGATTTTCATGCTCCCATTGCTGGGATATCCTATGACTTGATCATCAATCCCAAGATGGCATTTGGGACCGGACATCACGCCACGACTCATATGATGATCCAAAGTATGTCCGAAGTTGATTTCGGCCATAAGACGGCCTTGGATTTTGGATGCGGTACCGGGATATTAGCTATTTTAGCTTCAAAACTTGGGGCAAAACATGTAGATGCAGTGGACATTGAGCACGAATCTTATCAAAACACCATAGAAAATTGTCAAATCAACCATGCGCATAACATCGTCCCATTTGAAGGTGATATAGATGTGATTCCTGCCACAACTTATGATGTCATTTTGGCCAATATCAATCGGAATATATTGCTCCGATGTTGTGAAGTATTGACAAGAAAGACAAAGTCTGGTGGAGTATTATTGCTTTCGGGAGTCCTGCAAGAGGACGCAGATACAGTGATGGCTACTTACACAAACAACGGCTGGGTAAAGCAAAATATACAGTTTAGAGACGGGTGGTCGTGTGCATTGATGGTGAAAAGTTAATCACTGCTTTTCCCTTTCACATCAATTTATCTCATTTTTGGTCTTCTTCTTTTACCTCCCGGGGACATAGTTTGTCCTGTTTTCATACCCATACTTTGAGCAACCTTCATTTGACCACGATTGGTAATAGCAGTTTCAAATTGCTTGAACTGTTCCTTTAGCTGTGGTTCGGTAATCTTTAATCCTTTGGCTTGGTAAAAATAGTTTTTCGCCCCATTCCAGTTATTCTTTTGCGCCTGAATGCCCGCCATTTGAAGCAAGACCATTCCTTTTTCATTGTCTGATGGTAATTTTAGCCCTAGAGCTTGGTTGAAAAAACCTTCTGCAGCAGTGTTGTCTTTTCGCTGAGCCGCGAGTGAGCCTTTGAGTATAAAGTAAAATGCCCGGTTGGTAACATAAAGAAATTTTGGAAAATAAGTAAGATTGAGCCTTTTTTCAGCACCATCAAAATTCATACTTTGCAGCATTTCCGAAGCAGACTGTACCGTACCCAACAATATATAGCTGACCAATAGACCTAATCCTATCAGTATAAAAATCCAGGTATATCCAAAACCCAATATAAATGACATGATGATGCCACCCACAAAGAATAATCCTATTAAAGCAAATTTTAAATAAATATTTATAGTGAACATAGACTACTTTTTTTTTACAATGGATGTTAACAAAGAATAGGGTGCGAAATTAAAGCCTTTTTTTATGATAGGTAAAAAATACCAGTTTTTATTTGTAATTTCTTTTGACTATAATGGTTTCACTCGCAATAATATACGGAAACAATCATCAGCAAAACAACCTTTTTAATCTATTTTGCATTTAGAGTATGTTTAAATTTTCATGTTTGAGCGAAAGCGAGTAAATTTAATTTTAGACTAGGTATATTTTGCAGTCGTAACTGGTAGTTACAACGAAAAATATAACGCAGTATAAAATGAAATTTGCCGCTTGCAGACAAATGATGGAATTTTAAACATACTCTTAACATATACTTCATCCAATCATCTGTAAAAATAACACAATGAAAATATTTTTAGAATCCACCCATGGCGATCTCAATTTTAAAGGGACCAACGAACGAGGACAAACTATGCAGTTTTCTGGCAATAAAGAAGCAGTCAGCCCCATGGAATCAGTATTGATGGCTGCGGCAGCATGTAGTTCTATCGATGTCGAGACCTTGCTAAAAAAAATGAGACAAGACATAGTCTCTATCCGGGTAGAGGTAGAAGGGACGAGAGTCGATGCCGTTCCTGCAGTATTTTCTAAAATCCATCTGCACTACATCATCAAAGGAGATGTCAAGATAGATAAAGCCAAGAAGGCTGTCGATATGTCCATCGAGCAGTATTGTTCGGTGTCTCTGATGCTTGCAAAAGCTGTAGAAGTGACCCATAGCTACGAAGTAGTAGTACCTGAATGGAATCAAGAAATGTAGTAAATAGACCATATTTTTTTTTGGTCTTATCTTGGATTGGTTGATTTTTACATTTTTTTTGTATTCCTAATACGATAATGAATTGGCTTACTAATACTTTTTTTCTGAGCAAATGGCAATAGGATGAAATGCCAAAAGTAACGAGGCAATGGCTCATATGGTAAATCGCAAATGACATATTAAATTATTTTGTAATAATTCTTACATATTATTTTTTATTACAATATTTATATTTACTTTTGCTCTTACGAAAATCAACCAGCCAATCCTATTTTATTATGTGTAGCATAGTTACAGAAAGATTTGTCAATTGTATAGAAAAACTTAAGGAAAGTAATGGAATAAAGTCAGTTAGGCAATTTGCATTGTCCCTCGACGTACATCCACAGAATCTTAACGATGTAATGAGAGGTAAAAGAGATGTCACCATAGAGCTAGTGAGATCTGCTGTTGACCAATATAATATTAATTCACAATATATATTTACTGGCGTCGGAAGTTTGTTTAACAATGAAGATATAGAACAACAATCTTCGAAGCAAAAAGCCAAAGCATCCTTAGAAAAAATAGTTTACGTGCCTATCGCCGCACATGCAGGATATACAGATCAATATCATGACCCGGTTTTTATGGAAGACTTGGTCAGCTTTTCATTACCTGACTATAAGTTTCAACATGGGACCTATCGTTGTTTTGACATAGCAGGTGATAGTATGGAGCCTTCGTTGTATTCGGGGGAGAAGGTAGTGTGTTCATTCATTGATCCCAACAATTTGTATAGTTCAGTACGCAACAACCATGTATATGTCATCGTCATGGAGGGTTCGATCGTGGTAAAGCGGGTGGTAAATAAAGTGAAATCTGATGGGTTGATGGTATTGATTTCAGATAACACGTATTATGAATCTTTTGAAGTACCTATTGATGAGATCAAAGAAATCTGGCATGTGGAAGTGAAGATTGCCGCATATCAGCCTTCACCTAACAATATTCGTCATGCTTTTCATGAAGAAATGGATGGTATGAAACAAATCATAGATCACCAGTCCAAGTCTATTCAGTTGCTGAATCAAACAGTCGAAAAGTTGCTTAAACAAAACAGATCTGGACATTGATACATTTTTGAAAAGTAGTCCATCTTTATCATTCAAATTATAATCCCTAATAGAAAAGACCCTGAAAGCACTAACTTGAAAGGGTTTTTTTGTGTTCTTTTTTATCAGTAAGCAGAGATATAAAAATTTGAAAGTTTGTATTTGGTAAAAGAAGCGGTTAGTTTACATTAAAATAGCTACTTTTATTAAAATTTAAAAATTGAGTCCTTTCCGAAAAGGCAAAAATAAAGACATGCTACAAGGTCTCTAAGTATCAAAAATGCAATAAGAATGGACTTAGAC
>JBATLS010000104.1:0-4179 GCA_049289435.1 Saprospiraceae bacterium
TTTATACACAGGGCGCACCGTCCATGCAGCGATTGCGGCCATTCAGGACTTTGGAAGACCCAATAAGATAGAGATGTTGTGTATGGTGGACAGGAGATTTAACCGCCATTTTCCTATTAAGGCAGATTATGCAGGTATTACAGTAGATGCTCTGGATGAAGCCTATGTCAGGGTCTGCTATCGGGAGAAAGATGGGAAAGACGAGGTACTATTATTTTCGGGAAAGAATCATCAGTTATAAAAGGACATCATTCATGACGGCATCCAACCAACTAAGTACCAAACACCTTTTAGGGATAAAATATATCACTGCCGCTGACATCCAATTGATATTCAAAACTGCAGCTGAGTTTAAAGAGGTCATCAATCGTCCGATCAAAAAAGTACCTTCTCTTCGGGATGTCACCATAGCCAATGTCTTTTTTGAAAATTCTACCAGGACGCGCATCTCTTTTGAGCTCGCTGAAAGGAGATTGTCTGCTGACGTGGTCAATTTTTCTGCTTCATCGTCGTCAGTAAGTAAAGGAGAAACTCTACTCGATACGGTCAATAATATACTGGCCATGAAAGTAGATATGGTCGTCATGAGACACCCAGCACCAGGAGCGCATCATTTTTTGGCAAAACACATAGACGCCAATATCATCAATGCAGGTGATGGTACGCACGAACATCCCACTCAAGCTCTTTTGGACGCTTATTCGATCCAAGAAAAACTGGGTAGTATCAGAGATAAAAATATTGTGATAGTGGGCGATATTTTGCATAGTAGGGTAGCGCTCAGCAATATATTTTGTCTGAAAAAATTGGGGGCAAATGTAAAAGTATGCGGCCCGTCCACGCTGATACCACGACACATAGAGAGTCTCGGAGTCACCGTGGAGCACGATATACACAAAGCCTTAGAGTGGTGCGATGTAGCCAATGTGTTGCGCATACAGCTCGAAAGGCAAGACATCAGATACATCCCATCGCTGAGAGAGTATGCCATGTATTATGGTATCAACAAGCGATTGGTGGACAGTATCAATAAAGAGATCATCATCATGCACCCCGGACCCATCAACAGAGGAGTAGAAATCACCAGTGATGTGGCAGACTCCAGCCAATCATTGATCCTCGAACAGGTGGAAAATGGGGTAGCTGTGCGCATGGCTGTACTATATCTATTGGCAGCTATCAGGGGTTGATATAAAACAATTGATCTTGCTATTATTTAAGAGCTCATTCATATGTTGTTAAAAAATTATTAATCTGCATCTTATATGTTTACTTTCCTCTATATATTTCGTTTATTTGTCATTTGAAAGTTAATTTTGCAAGTCAAAGTTTTGTCTCTGATTTGTTTTTTGTATTCAACCAATAGGAATAATATTATTAAAAAATTATGAAGTATTTGAACAAGCTATTTTTCACATTATTTTTTTTCGTTTTGGCACTTTCTGATGTATGCAGTCAGTCGTTTGTCGTAGAAATGAATATCACAAATTATCAAAGTGATACAGTCATCGTGGGCAATTACTATGGTGACAAGCAAATCGTAAAAGATACTTTGTTGGCCAAAAGTCCGGGTAAATTTATCTGGAAAGAAGATCAACAACCAGAACCTGGTATGTATTTGGCTTTGCTCAAGCCAACAAACACCTTTATTCAGTTTTTGGTCTCTGACCATGAGCATGGCTTTCAATTGTCGTTTGATCCCAAAGACTTGATGGATATCAAATTTAAAAATAGTAAAGAAAACGCCCAATTTTACCAATATATGGATTTCCTGAAGGATAAGCGAATCATTGCAGATACGCTTAGGGCAAAAATTGAGAGAGCAAAAACCAATAATACCACCGATGAGGTTGCTCAAAACGAATTGGACAAACTCGATAATACTGTGAAGAACTATCAGGGTGAGTTTATGGCCAAGTATCCCAAATCTATGACTTCATTATTTATCAAATCCAATGTAGAGGTTGATATACCCGAGTTTACAGGTACGGAAGATTCGGTGAGGTACAAAAAATATTTTTACTATAAGGATCATTTTTTTGACAATATTGATATGAGTCACCCGGCATTGATAAGGACGCCATTTATACACCCGAAAGTAGATTATTTTATCAACAAACTCTCCAATCAACAGCCAGATTCATTGATCAAATCGGTCGATTTTGTACTTTCCAAACTGGAGCACAATACTGATGCCTACAAGTATTATCTGGCAGATTTTCTCAACAAATATGCACAAATGAAAACTGTAGGTCAGGATGCCATATATGTTCATTTGGTAGATCAGTATTATACTAAGGGCAAGGCAACATGGCTCACTGAAGAAAATTTGGGTAAAATGGTCGAAAATGCAGATGAATTAAGGCCAATCCTCATTGGTAAGATAATGCCAGATTTTACCACTTATCTGGAAGACGGAAGACCCATCAATCTACATAGTGTGGCATCTCCATATACAGTAGTGATATTTTGGGCACCGGATTGTGGACATTGCAAAAAAATCATGCCTGACGTAGTGAGTTTTTACCAAAATAATAAAGCAAAAGGTGTAAAAATGTTTTCTGTTTGCACCAAAGGTGGTGAGAATACAAAAACATGTTGGCCAGCTGTGAAAGAAAAAGGTATGGACGACTTCATCAATACAGCTGATGAATACCAAAGATATCATGCCAAAATTAAAATAAAATCTACCCCTAAAATCTTTATCTTGGATGAAAAAAAAGAAATCATTATTAAAGATATACCAGGGGAAGAGCTGGATAGAATATTCAATGAGATATTGAGTTTTGAAGAAAAGAAAAATCTGGAGAAAGGATAATCAATAATCCCACCACTATGAAATATGTCTCCGGGCAGACTTTTGGAGCCCACGAAAAATCTATTGCAGAGATCACCAAGGGCGAATACGTACAATGTCGATTTGAAAATATAGATTTTAGTGACATTGTTTTATCTGGATATGTATTTGAAGACGTAGTATTTCAGGACTGCAATCTAAGTCTAAATAAATTTCATAAGACAGCATTCAAAGGAGTAAAGTTTGTAGGATGCAAGCTGGTGGGACTTCACTGGGATCATTGCGACTCGTTTATTTTTTCTGTGTACTATGAGAGATGTATGCTCAATATGAGCTCTTTTTATGGAGTTAAATTGAAAAATACTCGATTTGTATCGACGCAAATGATGGAACTTGACTTCACAGATGCTGATCTATCATATGCAGTTTTAGATGATTGCGATCTCACTTTGACCACATTTGACCATACCAATTTGAAAAACGCTGATTTGCGCAAAGCAACCAATTTTATCATAGATCCAGAGATCAATCATTTGAAAAATGCAAAATTTAGTTGGCCTTCTGTAGGTGGCTTACTTGATAAATATGAGATCATTATTGATGAATAGTTGAAACACATTATATTGTAAATCTTTCCCCAACATTATAGTACAGAAGATATGAGACGGAACTTATCGCTTTTTATAAACACCATTTTACTCATTAGTAGTGCTACGACTTTTTATGGGCAGTCGTTTGAAGTGAAATTATCGATCAAAAATTATAATAATGATACCATCATCATCGGTAATTTCTATGGCGAAAAACAAATAGTAAAGGATACCCTTTTTGCGGAGAGGCCTGGTAAATTTATTTGGAAAGAAGACAAACAACCAGAATCAGGCATGTATCTCGCTTTGCTAAAACCGGAAAATACCTTTGTGCAGTTTTTGGTCACAGCACATGAAAAAAGTTTTCATATTTCTTTTGACCCAAAAAATCTGGCAGATTTAAAATTTAAAAACAGCAACGAAAACAAGCTGTTTTATGATTATATGAAGTTTTTGAGTGAAAAAAGAGTCTTGGCAGATACGCTAAGGTCAAAAGTAGCACGGGCTAAGGCTAACAATACAGAGGATATAGCAGCACAAAATGATTTGGACAAGCTCGACAAAGAAGTAAAGAGTAAGCAAGCTGGGATTATTTCCAAATTTCCAACATCTATGACTTCCTTTTTTATCAAATCCAATATAGACATCGACATACCTGAATACAAAGGATCTCCAGACAGTATTCAGTACCAACGATATTTTTATTACAAAGATCATTATTTTGACAATATAGATATGCATCATCCGGCATTGATCAGGACACCATTCGTTCACCCAAAGATAGACTATTAC
>JBATLS010000105.1:0-4536 GCA_049289435.1 Saprospiraceae bacterium
TGACCAAATGCATCAAAAGCCTGCCTAAATAGTTAGAAGAAATAAGACAAAAGGCAGCGTGAAAATTCCCTAAACGATATACTTTGCCGAATTATTGATCATGTCAGAATTAAATTTGAACAAGTAGCCTTGTCCCTTTAGGGACAAAATATGGGTAGCAAAATCAATATAAAATCACCGCCATCGTGCCGTTAGGTACGAAATAAACCAACCTAAATTATAGATATATTTTGAAACCCGTGATGTAACCATGCTGTACCTAAAGGCACAGAAAATAGTTAGTAAAATATTAGAAAATCAACGGTATAACTAAAGCGAGCCCCATCTCTATACTTCCAACTGAAGCTGAGGACTCCCCTTCAGGCTTGCTTGCTTCGAAGCAAGCAGGGGTCGGGCCTGCCTACGGCGTCAGGCAGGGGTATGATGGGCGTGCAATCTCTTATACACACTTTAAATGTGGTGCAAGGTATTTTCTATTTTTCCGTGCATCTTGAGTTCATTATTTTGTAATAAATGTATGATTATCAATTATTTTTGTGAATTTCAGCAGACCCTACTTTCGCCATTGATATCTCATAGTCGCATTGACCCATGTACCCGGCATCGGCACGAGACTGGTTTCTCTATAGACTTCATCGGTGATATTGTTGATATGGAGACCGATGGACAATCTGGACAGTCGATATTCTACTTTGGCATCGAGCAAAGTAAAATCACTGAATCCCTCTAACGCAGCCAAATTGGCAGGCGTGTTTCTTTGATTGTATCTTGCAAAAGCACTCGCTATGAGTTTATTGTCCAACCATCTGGAAGTTAGCCCAGCACTCCATTGGTGTCTTAAATTATCCAATATATATCTGCTCACCGTATTACCACCAGCATCCAATCGGGCATCCAGCCAGGTATATTGTACGTTCAGATCCAGATGTGTATTCAATTTTGCAGTAGCGTAGGTCTCTATGCCTGTAGTCACCAATCCTGTGAGGTTATTGACCACCCATTTGGTTTGTTTGAGAGAGTCTTTACCCCAGTCTATGGTATTGTCGCTTTGCCTGCTGAATGCTGTAAACCCAAATGAGACCACTTGATGCTTATATGCCAATCCTATCTGTGCGTCCCACGATGATTCGGAAGTGAGGTTGGGATTGCCTTGCTCTGATGGGCTCGTATAGTACAAATCGGTGTAAGTAGGCAGGCGGTTGTTGTATCCTACATTTCCAAATACTTTCATCCTGTCACTAATTGCATACCCAATATCAATACCCGGATACCACTGTACTTTTTTGACATTGTCACCTACATATTGGGTATATAGTCCAGCGGTCAAGGACAATTTTTGTGACCACAACAGCATATGCTGCTCAGCAAATAGCCCAAATACCTCTCTCACATGACCTCCTAAATTGTTGCTACGCAGTGCTTGTCTCGATATATCCACACCGAGACCCAGAGTACCCAGATTGTTCTGATGATTGATGTGTACTTCTCCCATGACATTATTTCCTATGTGCATATTGCGATATAAGGCAGGGTTGTTTCTGACAAAGAGATACATATCCTGATTGCGCCGCCAACTCAATTTTGGAACGATGGCTGTTTTTTCGTTGAGTATGATATTGGTCGTAGCAGCCACGATGCTGGTCTGTACTTCTTCATACTGATCTTTAAAGTCAGGACTGGCGTAAAATCCATTGGCACCAAATTTTCTTTCTGTAAATCCGCCCATCCATTTTATGTCCTGACCTTTGATCCTTGTGGTAGATTGGTAGAAACTATTGAGAATGGTATAATCTGTATTGTACCTATAACCATCGCTGGACTGATACGAAAATGCCATCGAATGATTACTGCCGTCAGCAGGCAATTCTGCAGTGATACCCGTAAATAAAGTATTGAAAGAGCCATACTGGATATCGCCAGCGAGAGATGTTTGATTTTTGGGCTTGGTGATGATGTTGATGGCACCTGCAAAAGCATTTTGACCAAATAATCTGGAGGCGCCACCCTTGATGATTTCTATTTTTTCTATTTGTTGTATATCTATGGGCATGTACATATTATGGTGGCCTGTCTGGGCGTCATTCATCCTTATACCGTTGAGCAGTACCAGAGTCTGTTCGAAGCCACCACCTCTGATGGCTATATCTGCCTGTACTCCCGATGGTCCTCTGCGCCGGATATCTACGCCAGTCACAAATTGTAGCAATTCGGGTAAGGTGGTGACCGGAGCTGACCTAATCTGCTCCTTTGTGATGATCTGTACCTGCCGATTTTGCTCTGCATACCCCAGTTGTATTCTGTTTTGGGTGATGGTGACTTGGTCGATGGTATGGGTGGTGTCTATCTGGGCTTGCGAAGAAGTGTATAGCAACGAAAATATAAAAAAGAGAGTGAGTTTTGAAAATATATTTGTCATGTGACTGTTTTGATGGCGCAAAAGTACAAAAGCAGCCCAGAGTTTGAATCATTAACTTCTTCTGATTTGTATTTTTTTTTTTGGAATCAAATGATTACTAACCAATTCTTTGAAAATCACTTCAAAGTTAAAATCCAGTTTTTTTATAATCTCTAATGCTTTTGGTGAAAACGTCTGTTCAATTATAGAATATTCGACTGGCGATCCTGTTTTGCATTCTTGAAAAAGATGATTTAAACGCTCCAGTTCTATGATGGTTACCTTATTGTTTCCTCCTTTTGCCAATGCTTTTTTTATAGCATCTAAATTTTCTTTCGGAGGCACTTGTAGATCTTTTTGTCCATTGAGTGCCAAAACGGGACAGGTCACTTTTTCTAAAACTGGCGCAGGATCGTGTTTTATAAAATAGTACATCCAGGGGCTTGCCAATTGTTCCACTTGCAAGCGGATAAAATCGTCATCACTCATGCCTTCAGGTTTTCCAGAGTGAGATTGGTCAAGTAATATTTGTTTCAGTTTCCATAATATACATTCAAAGTATCATCTAGTAATCAAATAACGAAATATTATATCTTTGGCAACACAATTTAAGATTTATGGTTAACCTTCTAAACGATTTAATTCGAGCATGGCATTACTAGAGTTTACTGACAAAGGTATCTACTGCAGAGCTGCGGATTGTTACATCGACCCGTGGAAGCCAGTAAAGACAGCATTGATTACCCATGCGCACTCAGACCATGCCAGATCCGGGCACAAGAAGTATATGGCTACTTCAGATAGCGTGCCCATTCTCAAACATAGATTGGGTTTGTTTATTACCATTCAGGGAGTTGGATATGGAGAAGTGATCCATGTCAATGGCGTCAAAATATCCTTTCACCCGGCCGGACACATCATAGGATCTGCACAGATCAGACTCGAGCACAAGGGGGAGATTTGGGTAGTCAGCGGAGACTACAAGCTGGAGGACGATGGAATCTGTACCCCATTTGAACCGATAAAGTGCCATACTTTCATCACCGAATGTACCTTTGGCTTGCCTTCCTTCAGATGGCAGGATCAAAAAATAGTATTTGACCAGATCAATCAATGGTGGCGTGGCAATCAGCAAAAGGGGGTGACGAGCATTATCTCTGCATATTCTCTAGGCAAGGCCCAACGCATCGTCACCCACTTGGACCAATCTATAGGGGAGATATTTATCCATGGAGCGATAGAAAATACACACGATGTATTGCGAAAACAAGGATTTGACTTAAGGAAAGGGAATAAAATAGTGGACAATACCAATATAAAAACCTATGAAGGGGCCATGATCATCGCTCCACCATCAGCCATAGGGTCAGCCTGGACCCAAAGATTTGGACAGTATGAAGAGGCCTCGGTATCCGGATGGATGGCTGTGAGAGGCCTCCGTAGGAGAAGAAATATGGATCGGGGATTTGTACTTTCAGATCATGCTGATTGGGATGGGCTGATGTGTGCTATCAGAGAGACAGGGGCAGAAAATATATTTGTTACTCACGGATACACTCAGATATTTGCTCGGTGGCTCCATGAGCAAGGGTACAATGCTGGTGTGGTTCAGACTGAGTTTGATGGTGATGAGACGACAGATCAGGAAATAGTAAATCCAAATGATGCGTAGATTTATCAACTTAGTCACCGAATTAGATCAAACCACATCTACAGCCAATAAGGTCAGATTGCTGGTTGATTATCTGAGTCAGGAGACCGAAGAAAAAGATAAACTATGGATGGTCGCACTCTTCACAGGCAAAAAACCCCAAAAAACAGTGAGTACCAGTCTTTTGCGTACGTGGTGTATAGAGCAGGCAGGCATTTCTTTGTGGTTATTTGAACAAAATTATCACATCATAGGCGATATGGCAGAAACGATGGCACTGATATTGCCTAGATCTGAGAGCCCTTCGGACAAGCCGCTTCACCTTTGGATGGCCGATATACGAGGTATGTCGGATACTACAGAAGCGAAAAAAAAAGAATTTATTACCAATGCTTGGTCAGTCCTGGACACTCCTTCTATTTGGGTGTTTAACAAACTATTGACCGGCGGATTCAGGTTAGGGGTAACCAAAAGCCTCATGACCCAAGCC
>JBATLS010000106.1:0-10644 GCA_049289435.1 Saprospiraceae bacterium
GGTGTATTCTCGCATTTGGAGCGTGACCTGTTGTTGAGTTATATTAGAGAGTTGTATGATACAGTGCTGGATAGCCCCCATAAGGCGCAAAGCTATGTGGCTCCCAAAGATGCAACACACATATCTCAACCATTACAGCAACTCGTAGTAGAAAAGCCTGCTTCGCACAAAATGGACATGCTAGAGGTCACCGAGAAACTGGAAAATGTAGCCATATCACACAATGATCATCATGACCAACCATCTGTAGTCCCCACGGCCAAAGTCCAACATTCACCCCCAAAAATAGCTGCTACCATACCTACCGATGACTTGATCATGGAACTATTTGCTGAGGATAAAATCAGTGACCTATCTGATAAACTTGCGCTATCAACCATTCAGGATTTGACAAAATCTATGGGCATCAATGAGAAGATATTTACTCAACAGGAACTGTTTGCCAATGATGCCGAAATAATGACGGCCACCTTAAAAGCATTAAATAATTGTAAAGACTTTTATGAAGCGAAACATTATCTGTTGGAAAATGTAATTTATAAGTACGATTGGGTCAATGACAATAAATTAAAAAAAGCATCGACTTTCGTCAAATTGGTCAAAAGAAAATTTTTGTAATATTTAGTGCCCTGTCGAAATATTGTATAAATGAAAAAAGATATAATAGCTTTTATATACAACATTAGATATCCGATCATACTTTTGATTTTTCTTTGGATGGTCGAAATCGTTGAAGTATTATTTGGTTTGCACCTATCAGTATTAGGTATTTATCCTAGACAATGGATGGGGTTTCCAGGCATTTTTACTTCCCCGTTTATACATTCAGATTGGGGACATTTGGCTTCCAATTCATTACCCATCATCACATTAACCTCTATCCTTGTACTTTTTTACAGGAAGGTGGCGCTTCAGAGTTTTTTATCGATATTGCTTGGCACTGGTTTGATGGTTTGGTTATTCGCAAGACCTTCTTACCATGTAGGTGCAAGTGGGATGGTCTATGGACTGATCTCATTTATATTTTGGATTGGTATATTCAAAAAAAATGCCAAGTCGATAGTCTTATCATTGATAGTATTGACTTTATACTCTGGTAGTGTCGAAAGTATGTTTCCCAATGTTGTTTCCAACATTTCCTGGGAGAGCCATCTATTTGGTGCGATCGCTGGATTGGGTACTTCATTTGTATTTAAAAATGTCATAGAAGAAGATGAACAAAAGTACCATCAACCAGCATGGACTGATGCTGAAAACCCTAAAGAATATTTCTTACCCAGAAATGTCTTCGAAAAAACAAAAATAGAAAGGTATTACGAACATCTGGAAGCACCACAAAATAATAGGGATTCCGAATTATTGAATTGAACCGAGACGTATATAATTTTTTTTATCATCCATTCAAATTTTAATGCCCAATGCCAATCATTCATTTAAATGATGTAGAAGTCAAAGAGCTGTTATCAGGATTTAATGCTCAGCTGATACATACAGCGCAGATGACCTTGGGATACTTTGACATCAAGGTAGGGAGTATCCTACCTGAACATTCGCATGTACACGAGCAAGTGTCCAATATTCTGGAAGGTCAGTTTGAGATGGTCATCGACGGCAATGCGGAGGTCTTGACCAAAGGAATGGTAGCCGTCATACCTTCGATGGTGAGACATGGAGGGAGAGCTCTGACGGATTGTAAAATTCTGGATGTTTTTTGTCCACCCAGAGAAGACTACAAGTGATCAATTCATTATATACTGAATGTAAATTAAATTGCAAAAATTTTAAATTTTGATCGTTTGATTTTGAACGTATTAAAATTAATATTTTTCGCAATTTAATTTCTTTTGACAATGAATACCCCCCATATTCTGCATTATTTTGGGTCTTTTAGCTTTTTGTCATAAGTAGGAACCATCGCTTGGATGACATGACCAACCCGAGGGATATACACTTCTATGAGATTGCTTATAAATCCAAATAGTGAGATATTGTCTCCAATGTTGCTTTTTATTTGCTCACTATGATCACCCCTCTCTTTGATATGTAGGGCTTCGAGTTCTTTGAAACTATTTTTGCTCATATTAGTATTGTTTGATTTAAGAGTATGTTTAAAATTCCATTTGCTCGCTTTCGCTCAAACATGAAAATTTAAACATACTCTAAACGAAAATTTATCCTCTAAATTTCTTTTGACTATGACCTAAATATTTATCCCATCTTTGCATATTGCTCATTATAAATCTTAAGAAATCTTTGTTTGGCTCTAAGTATTTTCATTTTGACTGCACTCTCCGTCTTGTTGATGCTTTCGCAAATCTCTTTGATAGAAAGGTCATCCTGATATTTCATCATGAGGATCACTTTGTCATCGTCATTCATTTTACTCAAGACATTTTTTAGTCGATATACATTGGTTTCCAATATTTCGGCGTCCATACATTCATCATCTTTTACATCATTTGTGTGATAATCTGCTACTGACACGGTGATATTTCTTTTATTTTTTCTGATCACATCTATACAATAATTGTAAGTCACCGAGTACAACCATGTCGAAAATTTTGAGTTACCTTTAAATTTTGAGAGGTTTAGCAGGATTTTTACAAAAATTTCTTGATTTGCATCTTCAGCCAGACTACTATCCTGGAGCATTGAGATACATTTGGCATACACCTTATCCGTGTATCTGTCAAATATCAGATTAAAATAATTGACATTTTGAGTGAGCATATATTGTTTCAATACCTCTTCATCACTCATCACTTTGTATGAGGAGTGTGTAACTGTAGGGTTTAACAGATTGACAATCACTTCAAAAAAATTAGCATTGTATTAAAAAATTGTGCATCAATTTAATGACAATTGCGATAAAAAGTGATAAAGATAATGTTTAATATGGTAATGACACAAAATAAATTATTCCAGATTTTGGTGTAAAAAATGAAAGTCACATTGTTTGCTGTTAAGATTTAGTTAAAAGCTTCTTGCCTTATAACCGATAAATAATATCGAGCGTTATAAGTCTAAATTTTAAACCGATGAAGACTTATTTTCAATGGACGATATCTGGAGTCACAGGAGGTTTTATCGTTTTATTTGGGCTACATTTTTTTGGAAATCAAGCGTCTTCCACTGAAAAGAATGAACCAAAATCAGTCTATACAAACTACCATATATCTCCTAATGTAGTCGATTTGTCTGGTGATTTTGTAGAGAGTGCAAAAAAATCGACAAGTTGTGTGGTGCACATATATGCTGAGCAAACAGCAGAACTGGTGATGAAAAATCGAAATACACAAAGGAGGAAAGACCCTTTTATGGACTTTTTTGGGTTTGAAGATTTTTTTGGTGGTGAAAATTTTTATACACCCAAAAACGGCAGTGGTTCAGGTGTCATATACTCACCAGATGGGTATGTCATCACCAATAACCATGTAGTAGGATTTGCAGACAAATTTACTGTTACCGATTCGGAAGGTAATAAATATTCTGCTCAGAAAATTGGTACCGACGAGTCCACCGATCTTGCCATACTAAAAGTAGCAGGTGCTAAAAATTGGACTGGAATTAAAATGGGCGATTCTGACAAGGTAAACGTAGGTGAGTGGGTACTTGCTGTAGGGAATCCTTTTGGTTATCTGACATCTACTGTGACAGCAGGAATAGTGAGTGCCAAAGGACGATCTTTAGGTATCATAGACAATAAAAAAGCCGTAGAAGAATTTATCCAGACAGATGCTGCCATAAATCCTGGTAATAGTGGAGGTGCTCTGGTCAATTTGCAAGGTGAGTTAATAGGTATTAATACCGCCATCGCTACGCCTACTGGGGTTTTTGCGGGTTATTCGTTTGCAATACCTTCAAAAATAGTCAGTAAAGTGATCAAAAATATCATCGAAAGAGGAGGAGATATTACCCCCATCAACCTTGGTGTAGGAGGATATGATCTTTCAGACGATCTGATCTCAGAGTATAACCTGAAACTTAAGTCCAATAAAGGATTTTATGTAGAAGATGTAGAACGGATGAGTGCAGCACAGATGGGGGGCTTGTTACCAGGCGATGTGATCATACAAATAAACAATACGCCCATCAACAATTATGACGATATAGAAAAAACAATGAAGTATAGTAGGTTGGGAGATAAAGTGAGCATTAAGGTCAATAGAAATGGCAAAGAGGTCAATCTCTCCGTACAATAATGCAGTGTTAAAAAGTATAATTAATAATAGGTTTTTGTTTAATCGGTTAAGGAAAAGTTGGTTTTTCGTTTTGTTTTGATTCGTCTGCTCTACCAAAGGGCAGACGTTTTTTTTTGGTACAGAATGATTTTTTACCATTATTTTTCATAAAATTCATGATTATTTTATAATAAGCCTACAAAATTGGTTTAATATAAAAGTGGTTGATAACAAATTTTAGCTTAGATTTGTGACTGAATAGCTTATGAGACGTCATACTCTCTATCAGGTACAATTGCTAAATTATACAATCATGCAAATCAAGAATAGCATTGGCACGATCTTGTTATGTGCTTTTATTTCGCTGGAAATTTCTGCTCAAGATCTCCATTACAGCCAATTTTACAATTCTCCCCAGAATTTGAATCCTGCTCAAACAGGTATTTTCAATGGAGATCATCGATTTATGCTCAGCCACCGTGACCAGTGGAGATATGTGCCTGTGCCCTGGACTACTTTTAGCGGAGCGTATGATACCAATATAGTACCCTTTGACAACGATAAGACTTTTTACGGTATCGGCGTCAATGTCAATTACGATAGACAAGGAGACTCCAAACTGACTCTGCTCAATATCGGACTCAATGGTGCCATTCATGCCAAACTTAATGAAAAAAATATACTCAGCGGAGGGCTCAATTTGGGAGTGGCCAACAGAGGTTTTGATACAAAATCATTGAGATGGGAAAAGCAGTGGGATGGAGACGTCTTTAATACCAGTTTGCCCAGTCAGGATATTTTTCAGAATACAGAGCGAGTGACATTCATGGAGTTAGGGCTTGGGGGCAATTATAGGTACCAGAAGTCATCCCGCACCCATTTGGATTTGGGAGTTGCGGTTCATCATTTGCTAGAGCCAAAAGTTTCCTTTGCAGGTGATTCAGAGGCTAAGCTACCGAGGAGATTTACTTTTAGCGGTGTAGGCAATGTCCGATTGACAGGTAAAGTAGATATGCAACTACACGCATTACACCAGATACAGGACAAATACAAGGAAACCATTTTCGGAGGTTTGGGAAAATTGCACCTCAATCAGGATCCGGGCAAAGAGTTGCAGATACATTTAGGTCTCGGATATCGTACTTCCAAATCATGGATACCTATAGCAGCAATACAGTATAACCAATGGTATCTTTCATTTAATCTGGACGCAGATCGAACCGACTTCAATCAAGCCTTCAACACCAGTCGTGGAGCCTATGAGTTGCACCTTAGATATATCATTAAGAATGTAAAGCCTTTCAGATATAAAAATTGTCCTATTCTATAAAAATGGCGTTAGATGCAAGAACACATTGAATCAATTTTTAAAAACAAAACAATGAAATGAGCATGAGCTGTAAACTCACATCAGTGATGGTTATTTTGATGCGAAACGCAAGTTCGATAACACCATAGAAGGAGGTATGTAATCAGTTCCACTCGCCTGCTTCGAAGTGAGCAGGTCTGACCTTTAAAATAAAAATAAAAAATAAACATATGAAATGAGCATGAGCAGTAAACACACAATCCGTGATGATTATTTTTACATGCGAATTCCATCTGACCATTAAAACAAAAATAAAAAATAAACAGATGAAACTTAAATTTATACATTCATTTATAATCATACTTGTTGGAATATCTTTGTTTGGGCAGACTAAAAAAGCATTTTTGGATGTAGCTGACAAGGCTATGATTCAAAAAAACTACCATGGTGCTTTGGTATATTATGATGAAGTACTAAAGTTTGATAGAAATGATGCGGAGATCGTGTACAAAACTGCTGAGGCTGCCAGAAAATATAATGCATATGGATATGCCACCTCCAAATATCATTTCCTAATAGATACACTCAAAAACAATACTCATCCGGATGCTATCTTGAGAATGGGAGAGATGTATCATTTACTCGGAGATTATGAGAAAGCAGCGCTGTATTACAATCAATATCTATCTGAATACTCCAATACTGATGCACCACTGACATCTGCGGCACAAAAAGGATTGGCATCGGCCAATAAAGCAATGACCCTTTCTAAAGTATCTGAAGAAAATGTAAGTGTCACGGTAATGGGTGATCACATAAATTCGCGGGATGCAGATTTTGCAGCCACCAATAATAAAGGAAAAATGTACTACAGCAGCCTCAAGTACGATGCGGTGGATAAAAAACTAAGGTACAAACAAATTGCCAAAACACTGGTTCAAAATCCTGGAGAGACCACTCCC
Organism: Saprospiraceae bacterium; assembly: GCA_049289435.1. Taxonomy (GTDB): domain Bacteria; phylum Bacteroidota; class Bacteroidia; order Chitinophagales; family Saprospiraceae; genus OLB9. Next base: position 6,453 of record JBATLS010000106.1, read on the forward strand.
ATCATATTACCCGGATATATCAACAATAGAGATCAGTCTGTGGCAAATTTTGCATTCAATGCCGATGGCAGCAAAGTTTATTACAGTATATGCAATTATGTCAATGGATGGAGTACAGAGTGTATGTTGTATAGCAGCGATGTAGATGAATCAGGTGATTTGTCCAACGAACAAAAATTGCCCCCATCCATCAATACATCTGGATCTACAAATACACAACCTACTATAGCCTTAGACAAAATATCTGGCAAGCAGACCCTTTATTTTGTGTCCGACAGACCAGATGGCTTGGGTGGTAGAGATATTTGGTACGCAGATATATTAACTGACACTTACTCAGACCCACAAAATCTTAGAGAGGTCAATACGGAAAAAGATGACATTACGCCATTTTACCATGATATTACCAGAAGTCTGTATTTCAGTACAGACGGCAGAGAAGGATACGGGGGTTTTGATATATTCAAATATGAACCAAGTCAGCCAGTGACAATACAACTTCTCCATTCGCCTTACAATACTAGTATGGATGATATACACTTCTATATCAATGAAGCACAGGATAAGGGTTATCTTACATCTAATAGGGAAGGTTCGGCCTACCAGTTTGAAAGTTATGAAGCATGTTGTATGGACATTTATGAAATAGACGTTCAAAATGATATTTTGCTTGATGTATTGACATACCTAAGTACAGATAGTACTGATCTGACGGGGACGACCATATGTCTCATAGATGGAGATAATGGGGCTGAGTTACAGTGTATAGCCAACCCACTGACATCCAACAAGTCGAGCTTTACATTAAAACCCAACAGAAATTATAAAATAGTCGCAACTAAAAATGGATTTACCACGGCGCAGACATCATTTAGGACCAAGACTACAGATAAAATCATCATCAAGAAACTATATCTTGGGCCACCAGACCTTAATCTCGATGTATTTACATATGAAAAACCATCCAATATCGACCTGATTGGCACAACAGTCACGCTCCAAAATCTGACAGAAAGTATTAGAGAAGATGTTGTGATTACGAATTTGATTAGTAATAATTACAAGTTTAAGGTTGAATTTGGAAAAAATTATCGCGTCACAGCTATTAAAGAAGGATTTACTCCTGATACCAAAGACTTTACCACTATTGGGATAATCACAGACATAGTCCAAAAACTATATCTGGAAAGAATACTCCCCATTGCGCTGTATTTTGATAATGACTATCCAAATCCAACCAGTAAATCTCCTTATTCCAAATCTATATACAAAGGCTTGCTGGATGATTACCTCCGCAAAAAAGAAGAATTTATCACCAACTATTGCGAGCCCATCACTGATGTAACTGAAAAAGAGGCTGCCGTAAAAAGCATCGAAGATTTTTTTGACGAAGACATCAAAGGGGGATATTCTCGGTTTCTCAAATTTATGGACAATCTGGCTTTAAAACTGGAAGCAGGAGAAAAAATAGAATTAGAGATCATGGGATTTGCATCTCCAAGAGCCAAGTTTAAATACAATATGATCTTGAGCGCAAGAAGAATAAATTCGATAAAGAATGAAATGAGAATTCATGACAATGGTAAACTCATGAAATATCTGGATAATAAATCACTCACCTTAAAGGATGTGACATATGGAGAGTCAAAAGCTGACCCTAATGTGATCGGAAAATTAAATGACCGACGAAATTCAATCTATAGTTTGGATGCTTCTCGGGAAAGGAGAGTTGAAATCATCAAATTAAATATTAAATAATCATATCGGTAATATTAAAAAAGCAAAAAGATGGCAAATCACTTTAAAAAAATATATCAACTACCGGTTTTATTATCAGTATGTTTTGTAACAGTTTTTTCATTACAAGTCCATGCAACTCATATCATTGGCGGTGATATCACCTATAGAAGTCTAGGGAATAATATATATGAAATTTCGCTGGCATTGAGGCGAGATTGTCAATTGGGGCAAGTAGATTTTGATCCTATGGCATCCATTGGTATTTTTGGATCTGACAATCAATTCCTGAAAGAGAAAAGACTGCTATTTATGGCAGCTGATACCGTAGGAAATACTATTATTTCGGATTGTGGATTTGTAGGAAGCAATGTATGTGTACAAAGGACAACCTATAGAGATACTGTCAGTTTGCCGTTCAGAGCGGGAGGATACATTTTGGCATATCAGAGATGCTGTAGAAATTCATCATTATCCAATGTAGTATTGCCATTGGAATCTGGTAGTACAGAGTGGATTCATGTGACCGAACGAGCAATGTTAATTGGAAATAGTACCCCAACATTCAATAATTGGCCAGATGTATATATCTGTGCCAATAAGCCGTTGGTATTTGATCATTCAGCTACAGATATAGATGGTGATTCATTGGTATATAAAACCTGTGTACCTTTTGATGGAGCCAGTTTTTTTGACCCTCAACCACAGCCACCCACTCGTCCTCCGTACAATCCAATAATATGGGCAGCACCATATGATTTGACCAATATGATGGGCGGTCAGGCTCTTACTATTGACCCAAAGACCGGCATCATCCATGCCAATCCCAATCTTGTGGGTCAATTTCTCATTGGAATCTGTGTAGAAGAGTACAGAGATGGACAATTGATCTCTACAGTAAGGAGGGATTTTCAGTACAATGTCAGAGTATGTTTTGAACCATTGATAGCCAGTTTTGAAGCCAATGTAGATGTTTGTGATAGTCTCTCCGTTACTTTCAAAAACAATACCGTAAATGGAGAAACTGCGGAATGGTATTTTGATTACCCATCAGAAAACCCCGCTTTCAAATCCAGTGAAATCAACCCTACTTTTAGATATCCGGTTGCAGGAAATTATACTGTAAGACTGGTAGCTGGTAATCCATCAGGGGCATGTCCCGGAGTAGAAACCAAACAATTATCTATAAAGGCAGGAGGATCGAAACCTGAGATAAAACTATCTCCAAATATGACCATCTGCGCGGGTTCGGAGGTAAAATTGTTGGCAGAATACAATCCAAACTATACTTATGAATGGTCTCCCAAAGCTGGACTTAATCTAACCAACCCTGCAAACCCATTGTTTGTAGGAGATCAATCGGCCATATATAAAGTGACAGTCATAGACCAAAACAAATGCCCTGGGGTAGATTCTATATCCATAACAGTGTTGCCAAAACCAACACCTCTGGTCATCAGCGGGCCAAAAGACATATGTGACGAGAATGTAAGATTAATTGCTTCGGGTGGAAATGCCAATGCTATCTACCAATGGAGTGAAAACAGCAATTTTGACCCTATACTCTATACAGGTGGAGTTTTGGAGACGACTCTGAAAGGGAAAAAAGTGACATACTACGTCAGGTCATTCGATTCTATTTGTGGTGTAGTCATGGCAAATGTGACCGTCACCAATCAAAGCATCGATGTGACCGTGCCCACTGGCATCCAGATATGTGGTACTGCCCAGCAGGTAGTCACCATCATCAATAATGACACGATCCAAAAACTGGTCTATACCTGGAGCGACCCCAGAGTCATCACTGCCACAAATGGCACCATAACCATCAAGCCACTCAGTACAGATAATGGAAATATCATCATCAAGGGCAGTGTGGTCAATCAATTTGGATGTACCAAACCATTGGAAATCATGTTATTTGTCCAGCCGGCACCTACACCATTGGTCATCACCGGGCCAAGAGATATTTGTGGCGATCAGGTAGTCCTGACAGCATCAGGTGGAAATTTTGGTAGCAACTATCAATGGAGTGAGAACAGCAGTTTTAATCCCATCTTATTTGCTGGCGCAGAGCTAAAGACCATGCTCACAGGGAAGAAAACGACCTACTACGTCAGGACTACTGATACTATATGTGGTGGGGTAATGACCGATGTGACCGTCACCAATCAAACCATCGATGTGACCTTGCCCACCGGCATCAAGATATGTAGTAATACTCTACAGTTAGTCACCATCATCAATAATGACACCATCCAAAAATTGATATATACATGGAGCGATCCCAGAGTCATCACTGCATCGAATGGTGCCATATCCATCAAACCACTCAGCACAGATAATGGTACTATCATCATCAAGGGCAGCGTGGTCAATCAATTTGGATGTACCAAACCATTGGAAATCATTGTATTTGTCCAGCCAGCACCTACGCCATTGGTCATCACCGGCC
>JBATLS010000107.1:0-3252 GCA_049289435.1 Saprospiraceae bacterium
GAATCGATATCTGTTTGCTCTTGAGTTGCATCTGTCCTGCCAGGTGTGAACGGCACAACGATATCTTTTCCTGCATTTTTTGCAGCTTTCTCGATACCGACACATCCACCCAAAACAATTAAATCAGCCATAGATACTTGCTTCCCGGATGAAGCTGAACTATTAAAATCTTTTTGGATACCTTGAAGTTTGTCTAATACATTTCCCAAGAGTCCCGGGTGGTTAACTTCCCAATCCTTTTGCGGGGCCAATCTGATGCGAGCACCGTTGGCACCCCCTCTTTTGTCGGATCCTCTGAATGAAGAAGCCGAAGCCCATGCAGCAGAAACCAATGGAGATACACTCAACCCTGATTCCGCAATTTTGGATTTAAGTAAACTGATATCATTTTGATCTATGATGGTATAGCTCGCTACAGGTATAGGATCCTGCCATATCAATACTTCTTTCGGCACTTCAGGTCCTAGGTATCGGTTGACAGGCCCCATATCACGATGAGTCAACTTATACCAAGCCTTTGCAAATGCATCTTTGAAAACTTCTGGATTTTCATAAAAACTTCTGGATATTTTTTCATATACTGGATCAAACCTTAAAGAAAGATCAGTGGTCAACATGAATGGCGCATGTTTTTTTGAGGCATCATGTGCATCAGGGACTAATCCTTCTCCTGCATTGCCTTTAGGCTTCCATTGATGTGCCCCGGCAGGACTCTTAGTGAGTTCCCATTCATATCCAAATAGGTTTTCAAAAAAGTTATTACTCCACTGAGTTGGCGTTGTAGTCCAGGCACCTTCCAGGCCACTGGTAATAGAATTGATGCCATTTCCGGATCCAAAACTATTTTTCCACCCAAGTCCTTGCTCTTCTATACCAGCAGCGGCCGGCTCCACGCCAACATACTTGCCTGGGTCTGCGGCTCCGTGTGCTTTTCCAAAAGAGTGTCCTCCAGCAATCAAAGCGACAGTTTCTTCATCATTCATTGCCATACGACCGAATGTCTCTCTGATATCTCTTGCAGCTGCGACTGGGTCAGGATTTCCATTGGGACCTTCAGGATTTACATAGATGAGTCCCATTTGTACAGCGCTTAATGGATTTTCAAGTTCACGATCGCCGGTATATCTTTGGTCACCCAGCCATTCTTTTTCGGATCCCCAATACACATCCTCTTCTGGTTCCCATACATCTTCACGACCACCTCCGAATCCGAAGGTTTCAAAACCCATGGATTCTAGGGCACAATTTCCGGCAAGTATCAACAGGTCTGCCCAGGATATTTTTTTACCATATTTCTTTTTGATCGGCCAAAGCAGCAATCTCGCTTTATCCAGATTGGCATTGTCTGGCCAGCTATTTAATGGTGCAAAACGTTGATTGCCCGATCCTCCACCTCCGCGACCATCTGCGATACGATATGTGCCAGCACTATGCCAAGCCATCCGAATAAAAAGTGGTCCATAGTGACCATAGTCAGCAGGCCACCAATCCTGTGATGTAGTCATCAGGTCGAAAATATCTTTTTTTAATGCACCCAGATCCAATGAATTAAACTCATTGGCATAGTCAAATTGCTCACCCATTGGATTGGATAGAGACGAGTTTTGACGTAGAATGTTTAATTTCAATTGGTTTGGCCACCAATCCTGGATGCCTGTACCCGAACCTGCACTTTTCTTCAGTGCTCCACTACTAAAAGGACACTTGCTTTCACCATTCACTTGATATGATGGTGTGTGTGATGTGTTATTTGACATGTTAATTATATGAATTTAAATGATAAAACATTGAATGATGGTTTTTTATGCTTAAAAAAAATTAAATTGCAAAACTTTTAAATTTTAATCGTTTGATTTAGAACGTATTAAAATTATTATTTTTCGCAATTAATTACTTTTGACTATAACTTCGTTTTGATAATACTCTTTTTGAAAGTTGACCGAACATAATTGGTTAGAAAACTCAATGCAAACAGATGATCCCGTTAAGTTTTGTTTTCAAAAGTTATTTTTAGAATGATTTTTTATGAAAATAGATATTATTCAAAATAAGCATTTAGACACTTATTTTAGGGATAGATTGTTATAATATCTAACGTATTTATCTCCTGATTGTTTGATTAAAAGGGGAAACAATACCCATAAAAAATTTATAGTCTCATAACGTTTGCTTATCCATGAATATATGGATCGAATCTTAGAGTTTTGGTAGCTCAGATTTGATGATATAAATGGAAAAGTATTAGGCAAAACGATGTAGTTTGGTAAAATGCTTCAAAGATTAGGAAGAAAGCCATCAAAAATGATAAATTTGAGGGATATTTAGTGATGAAAGCATGTACTTATTCAAATTAAAATTTGGCAACTTTATAGACACTGCTTCGTCCAATAGAGACTTTGATAAAAGTCTATGCATTGAATTCCATCCAAAACTATAATGAAATGAAATAAATATGACTTATCTTTGTATTTAATAATTTAAATCTATGCCAGAGATAAGCAGATTTTTGGGGATCATCATTAGGATGTTCTTTAATGAACATAATCCGCCCCATTTCCATGCCTATTATAATGAACATCATGCGGAGATTGACATTAATACGCTTGAAATTATTGCAGGCGAACTTCCAAAAAGAATTCGAAATTTGGTGCTTGAGTGGGCAGTAGATCACAGAGTCGAACTCATGGAAGATTGGGAATTGATGAGAAATGATGAAAAGCCTAAAAAAATTAACCCTTTAGTGTAAGATTATTTATAATGAAAATTAAAAATATTGTTGAAGCAATACCATCTGAAGATTACTTTATAAAAGTTATGTTTGATGATGGACTTGAAAAAAGAATAGATATAAAACCATTCATTAAAAATGGAATTTCATCAGAATTGAAAGATATTGCTTATTTTAAAAAAGTGATGGTAGTGGATGGTTTCATAACTTGGGAAAATGGATTTGATTTTTGCCCAAATTTTCTTTATCAATATACTCCTGATTAGGTTTTATTTTTCTAAAGTTTATCCAGCTTGTTAAATGCTTCAAAGGAATGATCTGTGAATATTAAGTTTAAAGTCGAATACTTTATTATATTTTTATACTCATGTAACTTTAGTATATTTAATGAAAAACCAGTTAAGGTGGAAAGTATTGATATATCTAATTTGAATTTTGGCATTGATGATATTCTAGTTTATAAATCAAAGTCTAATTCGATAACAAACGAGTCAATTCAGTTACGAGTTAAATATGCGAAAGAA
>JBATLS010000108.1:0-4645 GCA_049289435.1 Saprospiraceae bacterium
TTAAGGCCATTTTGGGTTTAGATGCTGAATTTGGCAAACTGGGTTTGCAATTGAATAATACTTTATTTGGACCCACTACATTCAGACAGCAAGGATTGACAGATGGATTGTTTACTGAGTTTGCAACAAAGATTGTCACAGACTTAGGTATCACTTATCAGACCTCCAAAAACTCAACGCTTTCTATCAATATCAATAATTTGTTGAATGTGCTGCCAGAATGGTCATTTAAAGCCGATTCAGGCAAAGAATCTTTGCTGAGCGATGCAGCGTTGTTGAAAGCCAACTCCAATGCCATTACGTTCAACCAAAGATATTCTCAGATGACTTATGATGGATATCACTTTAGTCAATTAGGCACCATGTTCAATGCAGCATTGAATATTAGATTCTAATTTGATAATATTTTAAGGATATTTTCAGCCCGAACATAACATGTTCGGGCTTTTTTGTTACTTTTCCGCATAGTTTTTACAAGACTTCGGAGTTATAATGGAAAATGTGGACATACAGAATGATAAAACACTTGTTCTTGCATTTGATGCCAAAAGGCTTTTTCACAATTTCACAGGACTCGGCAACTACAGCCGTACACTCATCAGGAATCTGCAACATTTTTTTCCTCAGCATGAGTATCATCTTTTCACACCTACCATCAGACGTAATGCCGACACTGAATATTTTTTAGACCAGACGAAATTTCACATTCATACCCGCAAGCGATTCAATCCCTTGTGGAGGACGGTTGGGGTGGCGACTGAAATTAATACGTTAAAGCCAAATATTTACCATGGCCTGAGTCATGAAATACCATTTGGAATTCATCCTTCTATTCGCACGGTAGTCACGTTTCATGACTTGATTTACTTGCGATACCCGGAGCAATTTGGTTGGTTGGATCAAAAACTATATGCATGGAAGTACAAAAGTAGTGCATCGAGAGCGGACCATATCATTGCTATCAGCGATTCCACCAAAAGTGATCTTGTCGATCTATACCAAATCCCTGCCGAAAAAATAACGATGATCTACCAGTCATGTCACCCAGTATTTATGGATGATCATGATACTCCAGACCAATTACCTATGGAAATCATTCATTTAGATAGATTTTATCTTTATGTCGGATCCATCATAGAGCGAAAAGGACTACTCCAGGCAATCATAGCTTTTTCCAAACTGGATATAATTCATCGCCTTCCATTTGTCGTCGTAGGAAATGGTCATGCCAAATACCGCCAGAAGGTAGCAGACCTGATCAAATACTATGGATTGGAAGAGTATTTTTACTTTTTAGGGAGCATCTCCAATGATGAGCTGGTCTCCATTTATGATCAAAGCCTGTGTCTCATTTACCCATCTGTGTATGAAGGATTTGGTATCCCAGTGATAGAGTCTTTGTTCAGGTCAAAGCCGGTCATTACATCTGACCTATCTTCACTCCCGGAGGCAGCAGGTCCCGGTGGATTATTGATCAATCCATTTTTGCCGGAAGATATTGCGGTTGCAATGAAAGAGATTCATCACCAACCCACTTATGAAAAACTCAGTCTGTCAGGTTATGACTATGTCAAATCGCACTTTGGAAGCGAAGTCACCAGCCAGCACCTAATGAATTATTATCAAACTATAGTGGATTCGTGAGGTATAGTTAGTTAGGATTTAGCCTTCCAATGATTATAATGTATTCTGTACATTTCTAATTTCCATAAAGCAAATCTGTGGGTGTATCCCAAAATTTCACTTTTATGCAATTTCTTTTTAGATTACCCCATCCCTGCCCGCTTCGCAGCAGGCGGGCCTCAAGGGAGCTAAAAAGAAATTGGCTATCAATGTATGTAAAAATGGGATACACCCAAATCTGTTAAATTTAGCAAAGCCATCGAGTGTGTCGAATTTGACAGATTTACCCTTTTTGACAGAAACTAACATACCCATATTTTTCCTAATTTGTAAATGATTGAAAAAAATTATAATAAATATATCCAATATTCATATATATTAGAATATTATATTTATTTTTGCTTCCATAATAGGTCTCTATAGATATTGATTTAGTAATATATCTAACCAAAACTCAAAATATGAAGCTCACATTTAGCGATCTTCTGCGCAAGGCCTTGTGCCCAGTGATTTTTAATATACTGATAATCACCGCTTTACATTCGCAATCTTCTGCCAGTTGTGCCATCAGTGCCAGTCTGGAGCCGGATCGAACATCTCAAGTGACTGCCGCCAATGCTGTCAGAGAAATTGTCTCACCTACGTTTTCGAAATGGAACAATCTTCAAAACAACAAGTTTGCCGACCAGCTGAAGTCAACTGTTATTTTGACTTCTACGATGCGCTCCAGGGAGATTGTAGGCAACCAACTGAAGTTAAATATTCCAAAAGGATCCATCATCGAAGGTATTACCCTCATGATCAAGGGCACATCGTCAGCACCTACCAAAATCGATGAGGTAGAAATATTGTTGACTGGTATGGATGGCGAACCCAAGGGAGCAAACAAAAAAAATACCGCAAAACTACAAAACCCTTGGTCAAGCAGGACAGACGGTACCGATGGCATCTGGATGTATGGTTCGGCCACTGATACATGGGGTGCCAACTGGACGGCAGACGAGCTCAATACCGATATGTTTGGGTATCAACTGCAAATAAGAAACGTGGACAACGGTAGCATCAATGTTGCCATCGACCAGATCACCATAATAGTACATTATATCCCTGTTTTTACCTTTTGTAATGAAAAATGTTTAACTTTTTATACAGACAAGTATGAAAATTTTAGCGCTTACAGATGGTATGTACCTAATGGGTTTGAATCGGTATCACCTTCGTTGACAGGACAGACGATAGACCTGAAGATCACCTCTGCTTCTTTTGGCATGCATCAAATCTGTGTGGATGTATATGATGCAAACCGACAATTTGTCAAAAAATGTTGCAGAGATATTTTGTATCAGGATTGTAGCAATACGGAAATAAAGGGTCAAGCCTGGTTGGATTATGACGATGATAAATTAAGGAGCAGTAATGAAGGAAAATTAGCTGGAATACCCATCATACTATTCACCCCGACTGGAGTACCTGTAGATACCGTCATGACGGATCTGCTTGGCAACTATTATTTTAGTAATATCCTTTTAGGTGATTATTATATACAAGGACCTGTATATGAAGACAAAAGTGTGGTATTGTTTACACCCATCAATGCAGACCTAAACAGTGATTTTACCAATGTATTTGGCCCCGCCACCACCAGCGTCTTTACCACACAAGTCGGTAGATGCCTTGAAAATATTGATCTTGGCTACACACCCATCATAGCAATCGGTGACTTCGCGTGGCATGATATCAATTATAATGGAGTGCAGGACAGTAGTGAAGTAGGTATTGCAGGATTAAAAGTGATATTATTGAAAGGTGAGGGCATCAAAGTTGACTCAGTGCTGACTGATAGTCTGGGCTTTTTCAAATTTAGAAATCTACCCGCCAATAAATATGCCCTGTGCTTTGATGTGAGCACCGATTATAAACCCACCTTCCGCAACCCCCTCTTTGATCAATCAAACAGTAAAATAGACTCCACTGGTAAAACTCCAGTGTATAATTTTATTACACCAGGTTCAAAAAGCAACATGGATGCAGGATATTACATCCCTGCCAAAATCGGTGATCTGGTATGGGAAGACCTCAATGGCAATGGACTCCAGAGCGTCGGTGAACCTCCTGTCAAAGGTGTCGAAGTGACTTTAAACGGAGTCAGTGGTGACGGTGTGAATGTGGCACTAAAAACAACTACAGACGCATCTGGCAGATACTATTTTAGTCATCTCCGGCCCGGCCATTATAGTGTATCTTTCAGTCCGCCGGCTGGTTACTTTTTTACAGTAAGCAATCAGGGTGATGATGATTTTGATAGCGATGTTATTGATGGCAAGATCAATGATATTTCGATCAAGAGTGGTGATTTATTGCTTCATCTGGATGCTGGTTTGGTCAGAAAAATCTCTGCTTTGGGCGATTTTGTCTGGGAAGACCTAAACGCAAATGGTATCCAGGATGCAGGCGAGGTAGGTGTGCCAGCAGTCAAAGTATTGCTACAGGAAATAAGAAGAGACTCTATATTAGAGGTAGGTCACAGATTGACTGATACCAAAGGATATTATTTATTTGATAGTTTGCGACCTGCCAATTATAAATTATTGTTTGAATTACCCAATGGTTTTTCGATGTCACCAAATGCCAAAGGCTCAAATCCATCTTTGGACAGTGATCCTATCAATGGCATGATTGCGAATATACAGCTCGGTACCGGAGTCAGAGATTCATCATACGATGCAGGTATATTTAGAAAAGGGCGTATTGGCGACTTCGTTTGGGTAGATCTCAACGCCAACGGTATCCAGGAGATCAATGAACCCGGATTGGCCAACGTGGAGATCAGACTTACAGGTACAAAGACCGACGGTATTTCTGTCAGTCAGACGATCACTACAGATAGCTTTGGAAAGTACGCCTTTTTGGACGTATCTCCAGGCATTTATCATATAAAAGTGGTATTGCCAGGTGGTTACAAATTTACATCATCTGACATTGGTAGCAATGATGATCTGGACTCAGATGGACTGGATGGTAG
>JBATLS010000109.1:0-2028 GCA_049289435.1 Saprospiraceae bacterium
GATTGTATAGTCATCACTCTTTTTGTTTTGAATCCATAATAATGGTCACAGGACCATCATTGATTAGTGCCACTTTCATATCCGCTCCAAAGATGCCTGTTTTAACATCTCTTGCGGACATAAATGCTAAACGTTTTACAAAATCATCGTAAAGTGGTATGGCCTGCTCTGGCCTCGCTGCTTTGATATACGACGGCCGGTTTCCTTTTTTGGTACTAGCATGTAGCGTAAACTGACTTACTACCAGATAGTTACCTTTTACGTCATGGATAGATAGATTCATTTTATCCTCATGGTCATTAAATATTCTTAATCCGTTGATTTTTGCTACCAACCATTCAATATCTTCTGCAACGTCTTCTGTTTCGATTCCCAACAAAATCAGCAATCCATTGCCAATTTCTGAATGCACTTTTTGATCTATGGTTATGCTTGCCGATTGTACTCTTTGTATGACTACTCTCATAATAGTTTATAAACATTAAATAATAACTACATATTTATTATATTGACTTATCAATAAATTACAAAATGAGTTTTCCACATGATTTTGGTCAAAATTAGTGCAAAAATAACTCAAAGTGCACATTTAGGTTATTTATATATACAAATGATTTAGATATATACATTTTACACGCTTTGTTTTGGATATATCATCATTGTGTCAACATCAATACACTCTGAAGATAATCTGTGGACTATGTTCATATATCAACAAGTGGAAATGTTAAATCATTGTATTTCAAATATATAGCACTCCATACCATGTATGTAAATTGTGGATAAATATAGAGACTTACGAAACGAGAAACTTATCCACTTATCCACAAAACTAATGATAATAGTTTTTCTTATTTTAAAAAGAATATAATATTATTAGAAAAAATCGTCCAGGCAAAAATCAAAATTATTTTTCTGGTGTTGGATTGTGTAATTTTGCAGCATCATATGGATAAGAGCATCGGTACAAAAGGCTGATTAAATAATTTAGGAAATAAATGAAACAACAGCAATATTCCAAACAAGTATATTCTAAGCAAGTGATCACCTGGCTCTTCATTGGGTTGGTGATGGTTTTTATTCAGGTATTGGTAGGGGGCATCACGAGACTTACTGAATCTGGATTATCGATTACTAAGTGGGAAGTCATAAGTGGTACTTTCCCACCTGTATCAGATGCAGCTTGGGAGTTGGAATTTGAAAAGTATAAACAGACTCCACAGTACGTAGAAATCAATGAAGGAATGTCTATCTCGGACTTCAAATTCATTTATTTCTGGGAGTATATCCACCGTTTCTGGGCAAGGATCATGGGATTTGTATTTTTAGTGCCATTTATATATTTTATTCGGAAAAAGATGATTGACAGAGCTTTGCTTAAAAAACTGGGACTTGTCATCTTACTTTCCATACTAGCAGCTACTTTCGGTTGGATGATGGTAGCGAGTGGATTGATAGAGCGTCCTTGGGTCAATGCATACAAACTCAGTCTACACCTGATGATAGCATTTGCGGTCTTCAGTGCGCTGTGGTGGACTTACTTGTATGCCAGGGATGTTCGGGTAGATTTTGCGTTATTAGACTTGGGTTCACTGCGCAATTACTTATATGTATTGGGTGTAGTATTGGTATTCCAGATATTTTTGGGAGGAGTCATGAGTGGCATGAAGGCTGCGGTAGTCTATCCAAGTTGGCCTGATATGAATGGAGCTTATTTACCTTCCATTATTTTTGACTTTAATCAATGGAGTGCGGATAATTTCAATCAATACGACAGGAATGAATTTATGCCCGCATTGATTCATTTTTTGCATAGGAGTACAGCTTATTTGCTGGTGATACTGGGTTTAATATTTAGTATAAAGCTTTGGAAGATTGCAGAAAATTTAGACAACAAGATGCTTAGGAATACATCACTTTCTTTCGCAGTAATATTAATGATCCAGGTGTTATTAGGGATTATCACTGTGGTAAGTAGTGTTGGTCAGATTCCTGTCTTGTGTGGAGTATTGCATCAAGCGTTTGCAC
>JBATLS010000110.1:0-3463 GCA_049289435.1 Saprospiraceae bacterium
GTCAAAGTAATACCCGAATTTCATAAAATCATACATGCTCCACCAGCATCCGAGTTTGACCTTTGGTTTGGATATGACTTATTTTGTCAAGTCAATATGTGGTTTGTATTGTCTCTCATCAAGGATAGAAATAAAAATGACACAATAAATATCATACATCCGAGCTATTTGTCAGTGGAGGAGATATGGAATGACTTTGGGGCAGCGACTCCCCGAGATCTGGTAAATTGCCTACGCCAGAGAGTGACCGTATCTGAAAAAGACCTGGTATTGGGTCAACATTTGTGGCTGGCATACAAAAACCATGATTTGACAGCATTGAAGAAGTTGTCAGCAACCGTATCAGCATGTTTTCCAAACCTTGTGCAAATTTGTCAGGCACATATAGACCGATATATTTTTTCTGACGGAAAAAACAGATTGGAAATGGTCATAAAAGATATTATAAACTCGTCAAATGATTTCAATAAAGTATTTGCAGAATTTACAAAACGTGAAGGCATCTATGGGTTTGGAGATTTGCAAGTCAAAAAAATATATGACAAGGTTTTGTCAGGTCTTTAGATTTTGAATGGCTTCATTTTCATTCCTAAATAGTTGCAAAATAAAAACATTTTCATTTGCAACCATAGAGCCCTTGATCCCGTCATTGAAAGGTGGACATTATATGAATTTTAAATTCCATTTTGCCATTTTCCCTTACTCAAAACAAAAACAATGAAACAATTAGCACTCACATTTTTATGTAGTATTTTAATCATCTCATCGCACTATGGTCAAATCATGATCAAGGGAACGGTGTTGGACGACCAATCCGCTCCAGTTCCATTTGCGTCTTGTGCTCTGATCTATGCTGCCGATTCTTCATTGGTCAAGGGCAACCTGACAGATGAATTGGGACGGTACACCATAGAAAACATCGTGCCTGGACAATACAAAATACTCGCATCTTTCATGGGTTTTGAAAACGTATTTAGTGAAACATTCCAACTGACTGCAACGAATAAATCCGCTCAGATAGACATCCAATTTCAAAACAAAGGCATTGTCCTCGATGAGACGGTGATCGTAGCTACCAGGCCTTTTTTGGAGCAAAAGTCGGATCGACTGGTGGTCAATGTGGCGAGCAGTGCCATTGCTGCAGGTGGAACAGCCATGGAAATCTTGCAAAAAGTGCCAGGCGTCGTCATCATGCAGGACAGGGTGACATTGGGCGGAAGCCAAAATCTACAAGTCTGGATAGACGGCAAACCATCGCCATATACTGACATGAATGCCGCACTAAGGGATATGCCGGGCGATCAGATAGAAAAAATAGAACTTATCACTCAGCCGGGAGCACAATTTGATGCATCCGGTGGGCCTATACTCAACATTGTACTCAAACGCAATGCTGATTTGGGATTTAAGGGAACTGCAGCTGTGACATTGGCAGGCTTCAGAGTGGACCAATCTGATGTCGATGGTGAGACCAAAGACTATTACAGACTTAATCCTTCGGTCAATATGACTTACAGAAGTGGAAAAATCAACCTTTTCGGCAATATAAGTTATAATCAGGGTACCTATTTTTCTGCATTTATAGTGGATAGATGGATAGGCAATGAAATATATGGTAGTAAAAACCTAGAAAATGCTGATTATACTTTCCGAAATATACGTGCAGGTGCTGACTACTACCTTACAGAAAAAACAACGATAGGCGGTGTCGCCAGATCATGGGCCAGAAGTGGCAATACGTTTGGGTTCAACAGGACAAAAGTATATCAAGGGAATCTGGAGATACCCAAAGCAACCTTTATCACCGAAAATGGTGGAGATACCGAGCGAAGTGGGCTTTATGGAAATATATATCTGAAGCACGAGTTTGATAAAAAGAAGCCAAAAAGTATCAATGTGGATCTGGATTACAATGAGTTCAACACTAGGAATATCAATGACCTCGCCATCTATCCCGATATCGTCAATGCAGCCAGATCACTTTCCAGACAAGATATAGATCAGCCAGTCAATATCATCGTTGGTAAAGTGGACTACAAACATACGATCGACTCCACCTTGAAGTTTGATATAGGACTAAAGTCGTCATTTGCTCAGGTGGACAATATTTTGAATTTTTATAGAAGCGGAGAGCGCTCTGCCAGAGAGTCCAATGATTTTTTGTACAAAGAAAATATCAATGCCGGGTATATAAATTTGAGTAAAACGGCTGGAAAAATAGAAATGAATGCGGGCCTCAGAGCAGAACAGACCATCGTATCAGGCACATCCATGGGCATCGATACGCTCCATAGAAATTACCTACAATGGTTTCCCAGCGCCAGTGCCTTGTATAGACTCAACAAAAATATGGCCATCCAGTCGTCCTACAGCAAGAGGGTCAATCGACCCGGATTTCAACAGCAAAATCCATTTTCTAATTTTATAGATTCACTGACATATACCAGGGGCAACCCAAATCTCCGACCTGAGATTACCAATACCGTTCAGCTAAATCTGACTTATGATGGACAACCGTTTTTAGGATTTGCTTATTACAAAACCAATGATGTCATCGTGGAGAATGCTCCGCGACTGGAAGGTACCAAAACTTTCACCACCGCCGAAAATCTGGCGTCATTAAGAAGGATGGAAATTCAGCTCAATTTCCCCATCAAAATAGGAAAAATCATCGATGGTTTTGGGGGTAATCAAGCCATTTACAATGCTTTTGATGCCAAATATCTTGGTACAGATTATACAGCCAGCAGATGGCACTGGCTCGGGTATTTTCAGTTAAATGCTAAATTACCCGAGGATTACAAACTAGAAGTTGGCGGATTTTATATGACCAAATTCCTGGAAGAGTTCTTAGTGATAGGCAGTCTGGGAGGTATCAATCTGGGGTTGTCCAAAACTTTTGCGGATAAGAAGGGAAGGGTAGCATTTAGTTTCAATGATATCCTTTATTCTCAGAACTCGACTGCTGAGATCAACTTCTCTGACGTGCGGGTCAATTTTTACCAACGCCAATTCAGCAGAAACATCAGGCTCACATGCGGTTATGCATTTGGAAATACCAAAATGAAAAACCTGAGTGGCAGAAATGCCGCATCAGAGAGCGAGTCATCTAGGGTGAAGATAGAGTAGGGGGGATCACGTATTTCTCAACCCTGTTATCTTAAATATATTTATCCAGAAATGATTTTTTAGACGCATGTTACGGATAGTAGACTGCATTTGAGCTCGTGTATTTATATAAGTTCTCACCACTAAAAGCCAAGGCATTTGTGTCTGTATTGATTAGGTTTCATGGTGCGATATTGTTGGTGGTCTTACTTTAAAGGTCTATATTTGCACTTCCAAATTAGGATCATGTTTGATATCCAACGTCATATCAGTCAGGAGTTGATTTCACTCAAAATGAAAGGTAACTACAGATATTTTTTACATCATGTGAAGGATGAAGAAGGCAGTCCATATA